>JANXMQ010000051.1 GCA_025354565.1 Akkermansiaceae bacterium | reverse complement strand
CGGCGACGCCGGTGCCTACAGCTCGAAGAGTGCGAAGAGTTCCAAAAGCGCGAAGGGTGTCGTCGCTCCAGCTCCAGAAATCCCAAATCCCCTCGACCTGCCACCCGCCTATCCTCCGATCCCGCCGATCTTTCCGCCGCCCGTCACCTCCGAGAATCCAGATCCACATCCATGTCATGACTCCATGCGTTGATCGGCTGAAGCATCCGCTGACCGAATTACGCGACACGCTAGGGAATCTCAAAGAACCCGGCACACTTTAAGTGTGCCGGGCTTTTTATTGGGAAAATGCCACCGTTATCTGTATTTGAAAAAAAATCGTAATTTCCTGCCATTGGTGGATTGACAACCTGCTTCCGGCACCTAGAGTTCGCGCCCCGAGCCGATTACCAAACGGACTACGAACCTTTACCTGAGGCCCACGCCATGAGCAAACGCACCTATCAGCCATCCAAGCGCACACGGAAAAACCAATTCGGCTTCCGGGCCCGCATGGCCACCAAATCCGGCCGCGACATCATCCGCCGCCGTCGTCAAAAAGGCCGCAAACGCTTGGTTCCCAAGGGCGTTGAAATCCAATACAGCCGTCACACGACGCAGCACGGCGCCTGATTCACAGCGCCCGCGCCGCGCCGGGAGTCCACAGCATTCCCGCCATGCGACTCCCGCGGACAGCCAGCATTACCCGCCGCGAGGATTTCGCACGGATCAAAAAAACCGGTCAGGCGAAAGCTGGCCGGTTTGTCATTTTAAGCACCCTTCCCGATCCCGCCTTGCTGACCATCCGCACCGGCTTCATCACCACCAAGCGCAGCGGCAAGGCGCACGACCGGGTTCTTCTCCGCCGCAGATTCCGTGCACTCGTGCAAACTTACGCCCCCGAGTTTTTTGAAATCCGCCGTTATCTGGTGACCATTGCCCGCCCCGGTGCCGCCCTCGCGACTTACGCGGAGCTTGAGGCGGACTGGGTCCGTCAGGCCCGCCGCCTCGGCATCCTCCCGCGAATTGGACAAGCTCCGTGATCTCACGCTTCCTCCGTTTCCTGATCCGAATCCTGATCCGTTTCTATCAACGGTTCCTCAGTCCGATGCTCCATTTCGCCGCCGGACCCGCTGGCGGTTGCCGTTATGAGCCCTCGTGTTCGAACTATTTCCTCCAAGCGGTGGAACTCCACGGCCCCGGTCGCGGCTCTTGGTATGGAATTTGTCGGATTTTCCGCTGTCATCCATGGGGTGGGTCCGGTTATGACCCCGTTCCGTCGCCCCGAACTGCGGACTCCCCACACCACAACTGTTCTTCCCATCGCGAATCACCGCGCACCTAACATCACTCCACGACTCCATGTACGATCGAAAAACCTGGGTGGTTCTCGCCCTCTGCGGCGGACTGCTCGCCGTAAATTTCTACTTCAAGCCGACCCCCCCGGCGGAACCGCCCGCAGTCATCCAGACAACGGATAAACCAACGGATACCTCCCACGCCGATCTAACCGTCGAGCCGCCACCGCCTCCCACCGAGGAGCAGACGGTGAAACTCGAAAGCTCCGAAGTCATTTTCACGCTGACCAACATGGGCGGCGGGATCAAATACGCGGATTTGAAAAACCAGTTTAAAGTCGGCAGCAATACCGATCACGTCCAAATCAATCAGCGCGGCTCAGGCCCGATCGGTGCCCTCGCCGGGGCTGGAGAAAATCTCGAAAATATCGCTTACGCCTATAAGCCTGACGAATCGGTGGCCGGTAAAAAAGCGGTCTATATCGCCAAGCTCCCGTCCGGGCTGATCGCGAAAAAAACCTTCGCCCTCGTGGAGTCCGACAAGCCCGGCTCCCCTTACCTGCTAGACTTCGATCTCAAGCTGGAGAACGCCTCCACCAATGCCGTCAACCTCAACCAATGGAGCCTCTTCCTCGGCGAAGCCTCCCCGCTCTATCAGGCAGAGGTCGGCCAGCAAACCGGCTTTTTCTGGCGGGAAAATGGCGGTATGAACTTCAAAGACGGCTCTGCCTTCAAAGGCGGCATGTTAGGCGGCTCGCCCAAGTTGGTCCTGAAAAGCGAAAGCACCAAGCCGGTGGAATTCGCCGGCGTCACCAACCAGTTTTTCGCCACCGTCATTCGCCCAAAGGAAGCCTCGGTCACCGAAGTTTGGGCAAAGAAAACTGACGTCAACCTCACTCCCGAAGCGAAGCCCGTCACTTCCGTCCGCGCCGGCATCCAGCTCCCCACCGCCACGCTCGCTCCCAGCGAACTCAAGACGATCAGCTACAACATCTTCGTCGGCCCCAAGCACAATCCCCTCCTGCGCAAAATGGAGGACAACTGGGGCGATGGCTGGGGCGATGTCATGCAATATGGTTGGTTCAGCATTGTCTCCCGCACCCTCAATTACATTCTCAACTCCTACCACAGCCTCCTCGACAAGGTCGCTGTAAACTGGTCATGGGGCCTCGCTGTCATCTTCCTAACCATCACCGTCCGCCTGTGCATCTGGCCGCTCCATGCCAAGTCCACGCACACGATGAAGAAGATGAGCAAGCTCCAGCCGAAAATGGCGGAGATCAAAGAGAAATACGCGGATGATCCTAACAAGATCAACACCGAGACGATGGGGCTCTACAAGAAATACGGCATCAATCCGCTCGGCGGCTGCTTGCCGATGTTCATCCAGATCCCGGTCTTCTTCGGCTTCTATCGGATGCTGCAATACGCGGTCGAGCTCCGCGGCCACAGCTTCCTCTGGATTCATGACCTTTCCCAGCCGGACACCCTCACCCACCTCGCCTTCCTCAACAATCTCCCGCTCAACATCCTGCCCATCATCATGGCAATCACGAGCTTCCTCCAAATGCGCATGACGCCCAAGACCGGCGATGCGACCCAGCAGAAAATCATGATGTTCATGCCCTTCATGTTCTTCTTTTTCTGTTACAACTTCGCCTCCGCCCTCGCCCTTTACTGGACCACGCAGAACATCTTCTCCATCGGCCAGACCTGGCTCATGAACAAGATCCCCGAGCCGGAACTCAAGGCCCGCACCACCGGCGAAAAACAATCTTGGGCCCAGCGGATGGTCGCCCGCCAAGCGGAAATGGAACGCGTCCGCAAACAAGGCGGCACCAACGGCATGCGCGACGCCACACCCGATAAGAAAAAGCCCCGCCCCCCCCGCACCGGAGGCTGATTCACAAAGTGGCTTCCGCCTCTCGCGCCAGACCGTTGCCAGGGCGTCTCGCCCCGCGCACAAGTTCATGAGGCCGAAGGCCCCAACGACTTCTCAAAAAACCCAGACCGGCTACGAATCGGTCCGCATGACCCATCCGATTCCATCCGGCGTCCATGCGACCCGCATCCCGAGTCCGCGCGAGTGCGGCCTCAAGCGGGGACGCAGGCCGTCCGAAGCGCGAGTCGCCTCCATCTCAAGTCCGTTCGGGTTCCCCCTCAAGTCCGTGTCACCCATTCCGCAGTGCCTGCGGATCCCTCCCCAAGTCCGTGCGGATTGGGGAAAAAGTGGTGCCGCCCGAACCAGCAGCGCGTGCGACTTCCATCCAAAGTCCGTGCGGCCCCGATCCCAAGTCCGTGCGACTTCCATCCAAAGTCCGTGCGACTTCCATCCCATGTCCGTGCGACTTCCATCCCATGTCCGTGCGGCTCCGCTCCCAAGTGACTGCGCAACGTCCCTAGCGTGTGTGAAAATGGCTGAAAATGAGTCCCTTACGACAGATGCCGGTGAGGTATGACCGCAGAGAACGCAAGGATCACAAAGAGGCGGGCATTCAAGGAGCGTGGGTGTCTCGCCCACGAGTTCAAAGGGCGCGAAATGACAGATCGGCGAGACGCCAACGCTCCTTGATCCCATTCCGGTGTCCTACCCATTTTTGGAAAGTCGCTGGCTGCCCCCCACTTTCAGTGACACCCTCCGGCTGGGTGCTCCTTGCGTTCTTTGCGGTCAAAAACACCCCCTCCAAGAAATTCTCACCGCCACTGCAATTTGCGGCTTCCCAAACCCTAACGCTTTCTATCAGTGCTATCAGGAGCGCGGAGGAAATCCTTCCGCCAACCTCCAATATTCAATCCCCAATCATCAATTCCCCATGGACGACCGCAACATCCGCCGCTTCGACCGCGCCACTCGTGTGCAAACCTTCGGCCGCGACAACGCCGCCGATTTCGATCCCACCAGCCGCACCGCCCAGCTCTTCACCCAGCTCGATCCCATTGTCGCGAAACTCGAAGCCGCCCGCGTCGGCCAGCTCCGCGGTGCCGTCGGCAAGCCCACCCTCATCGACGCCCTCTCCTCCGACTTCAAGGACATCGCCCGCACCGCCCGCGCCATCAAGCTCGACGATCCCACCTTCGACGATTCCGTTTACCGCCACCCCGCCACCTCCGTTGAGACGCCCGTCGCCACCCACGCCGACAACCTTCTCAACCTCCTTGCGGACGCCGCCACCGACACCCCGGAAAAGCTCGCCGCCAAAGCCGCCCTCCGCGCCAAGTTCGTCTCCTACGAGATCGCCGCCGACTTCGTCGAAGACCTCCGCGCCGACCGCAATGCCCTCGCCACCTGCAACTCCGCCAAACACAGCGACAACCTCGAAGGCGTCGAAAGCACCTCCGCCATCGACACCCTCCTCGGCGACGCCCAAGACATCATCACCCGCCTCGACGCCGCCATCCAAAACAAATACCGCTCCAACCCCGACAAACTCGCCGCCTGGAGAAGCGCCTCGCGAACCGAGCGCACGGCGAAGAAAGCGGTAACCACCAGTCCGCCGCCAGCGCCATGACCTGATAAGGAGTGGGGACATTCCTGTCCCCACTCTTTTTCATTACGGGGCAGTTCCCCGAAACGGTATCAATTCACCGGTTCTTCGACCAAGAACAAATAGCCTGCCATTAGCATAACCACATCACGCCGCACCTTATCACCAATGGAAAATACGATCAATATTTTACACCTCACGGATGTTCATATAAAGGAATCCAACAAGCCCGACGTCAAACAGCGGATCGATTCTCTGGTGAAATACTTGAAGGAAGAAAAAGAGGAGATTGATATTTTGGCCATCACAGGAGACCTCGCATTTTCAGGCCAACAGTCAGAGTATGAACTTTTTGAAAATACCGTTCTTACACCCCTAAAAACCCAGCTACAAATTAATCAAGCCAAAATACTTTTAATACCTGGCAATCACGATATTGATCGAGACGCGATCGGCCTAAAAGAATTCCAAAGGGCGAAGGATTTTAAAACAAGTTCAGAGGCGGAAGAGCTGATGGCAAGCTACAAGGTGCCTTGTCCTAGGCTAGCTAATTACCTCGCGTATCAGGAAAAATATTCTATTGCTGGAAAACCCGGTTACGCATATAAGGAATATGCTCATGGCCTCTTTTCAACAAGAAAACTCCTCATCAAAGGCATACCAATTGGGATTGCCTGTTTGAATACAGCTTGGCTCTGCGCAGGCGATGAAGACAAAAACAAACTTTTTATCACTGACTATCAAATACGAAGTGCCTTAGAGGGACTGGAGGGCTGCAACATTAGAATAGCCTTATGCCATCACCCCTTTGACTGGTTGCACGATAGCGAAAATGAAATTTCAACCGTCGACATCAAGCGAGAGTTTCAAGTAATCCTTACAGGACACTTGCATCGTCCGGTATCGGTAGGAGAATCAACAACCTCCTTTCAGACATTATTACTCACAGGCCGCGCTTTTTTTGATGGGAAGAAGACTGCCGATGTAGAAGATGGATTTCACATTTACAAAATAGCGGCTTCCGAAAGCAGGTTGATTGCAAAGTATCGGAAGTATATTCGTCGGCGTAACACTTACGATGGAGATAACGATCACGCCCAGCAAGGAATGCACGAATTCCCCCTTTCAATTCCATTAGCTAAAAATGCACTCCCTGCACTGGTTGCTCATAAACTAACTTCCGGCAATTCGATAATATCTTCCGAAGTACACAAATCTCTATCTTACCTCCAAGGAACCGATACGCCCGTCTTCGTTACTCCAAAAATGCGGAGCTTCAGGTTTAAAAACGGAGAGCGGAAGACTCTCAAGAAAAACCTCACTATAGAGGATTTCCAAGGCAGTAACGTAGTTATTTGTGGCCCTCAAGATGCAGGAAAAACCATTCTTTTGAAAACCCTAGCGTCGTCGGAGCACATAGGTAATCCGGCTGGAGCAAGGTCTAAGGCGGCGGTTTACCTAGCTTCTTCGGAATTGCCCGACGATTCAGACACTTCGTCACTTATCTCCATTTTGGAGTCCAAGACCGGATACGGATCTGACGAACTTTTGCACGTCGAATTGCTACTATGCACAGATGTTCCTCCAAAGAAGCCGAGCGACTTTATCAAGATGCTCAAAGAGGTTTGTGACAAATATGGATGGTCATATGTATCCGCTGTTGGAAACGTCATCGCGGACACGTTTGCGCAGGATAATAACTTTGATGACACTCTATTTGTTGAAATATGTCCATGGGGTCCAAGTCGCATCCGCGAGTTCGCAAATAAACTATTTTTGGGAACCGATGTTGATCCGGAAGCTGCCTATAAGTTTGTGAGCGAATGCATACGAACCGTCGATTTACCTGCCACACCCACGGTGATCAGCCTTTACATGAGTATTTTTCCTAAAGCTGATTCTGGCTTCTCAAGCCTCTCATTCTTGCGACTTCTCGAAAGGATTGAACAATTGCGGATTGGAATAAATGAACCTAGTAGCGTGGAATCACTCTACAATCGCAGAAAAGTCTTGGAATTTATGGCTGTAAAATGCTTGGACGCTGGTGATATCCAAGTAGAACAGGATACTCTCGTGAAAATAATCGAGGAATTCTTCAAACCAAAAAGACTTAAAGTCGACGCAAAAAAATTCGCTCAAAATCTGATTACTGCAGGAATCTTGCGTGCCGAGGAAGACAAGATCGAATTTGCTCATTTCGCGTTTTTTGATTATTATTTAGCGCTCTCATTTAAAGATGGCATGGCAGACCCGATGTCATTCACTACAACAGTGGAGCAGTGTAGCAAAGTTGCGCACGCTCTCTCTCTTTTTGCAGGTCTTGATCGGGAGAATTTGACACTCGCTGATAAGTTAATGGATGCTGTTGAGACACGTTTTAAGGCGAGTGGTGAACTCCGGTTGGAGGATCTTGATGCGCACATATCTGCTCTTTTGATGCCAGAAGCTAGAAAAGCCGAAGACGCCGATAAAGTAGCAACTGAGAATCTGGAAAAGAGAATGGATTACGACGCCGAAGACGAGGAGTATGAAAAACAGAAGCGAGGCATCGCAACGAATCGAAAGAAAATGATGGCACAGGGGCGTGACAGCTCTGCTGACGAACTATCCATGCAGATCACAGGACTACACTCATTTTACAGCATTTTTAAAAACCTCGAGAACATCGACGGCGAATGGAAAGAGCTCTATCTTGACCGAATTCTTGATTTTCATATAACAACGAATTTTACTTTAATAGATTTTTATTTCCAGTTTTCCAAAGATGAAAAATTCAGAACTTTCGCCGCCTATATCCTAACTTGGAGCGGCCACGGGTTTATGTCTTCGTCGCTTGGGAATTCATCGCTGTGTCAAACCATATGCGATGTGATTCAAAATACACCAAACGATTTCAAGAGGTTCCTACTATTGCTCCTCCTGAGTGACTTGAGAGATTCGCGCGCAGTGTCCATGATCGAAAAGTTTGTCATGTCGACCGAGTCGCGCGCAGCCACGGAAATCCTTTTTCTGCACATGCGTAATCGTTTGGTTGCCTACGAAGCTCGAGATATTCCGGTTTCCCTCATCTGTACTTTTAAGAATATTTTCGTAAGGCGTCAGACAAAATTTGGTGGTGCTAGTGCAAGCCGAAAAGCTCTGGACGAATATGAAAAGGCGATAAGAGGGGTGAAAATCGAGCATTGGAGAAACTACTCATCCAACGATACAGATATGACGGCCGCCTTGACTTTACAAAAATAATGGCGATCGGTCGGGGGATGTGTCCACTTGAAGCGCGTATGTTCCGGTCGGGCGCATTTTGCCCCTCCGAGTCTCAGTTCGGCAAGCACTTGGAAGGGAACGGAAATTTCATCGGGTGGATGGTGGAGGAATTTTTCCCGGACATGGTCGGCGCGACCGCGGAGGCAGGCGACGAAGATGCTGGTATCGATGAAACGGGTCATTTATGAGCCGGCATCGAGGGGTTCCACGGCAGAGGGGAGGAGGCGCTCCGGAGCACTGAAGGAAGCGTCGTCGATGGAACCGAAGGCTGCCATCCATTCGGCGGGCGGCCCAGTCCGGCAAGGGCTTGTGGTGGCGCGCCGCGAGGGTGTCGAGCCGCAGTTTCAAGCGGTCATCAAGATTCAGGACAAGAGTGTTCACGGGTGTCAAATTACTGGAAGTGACTGGGTTTTCAAGACGCAAATCAGGGATAGGAGAGCACGGCGATCAAGCTAGGGGGAGCACACGCGCCCTCGCGTGTAGTTTTCGATGCCCTCGTCGAAAACCTGTGTTCCGACTCATTGGATCTATCTCTTATCTCAATCGAAAGGCGTTCCAAACCTCAAAGGAAACTCAGCCGGAAGGAGACGAGGGCGTCTCATTCGACACGCGACGGCGCGTATGCTCCCCTTTTTCCCTAGCTTGATCGCCATGGGGTGGAGACCCTCCCCATGCACACCCCGCCGGCATCGCATCCAGCGGACTCCGCACTCCCTTGCCATTTCCAATTTCCGCCGCATGGGCGTAAATTTCTGTAGTTTTCACATCGGCGTGGCCTA
>JANXMQ010000039.1 GCA_025354565.1 Akkermansiaceae bacterium | reverse complement strand
CTGACGGCTCACGTCACCCCTTTCAACTCCGGATCAAGGAATCGCCGCTCTGCGGCTCTGTTCAACAATGTGAAAGCCCACGCGTCATCGGTTGCCAATCAGGACAATTACTACTGGTATGACGACCTCCAGCAGGTCAAGCGGCAGGATCGCGGCGACCTCACCCCCTCGTCCGGCCCGCCCTACACCGGCATTGATCCCACCACCCGCCAGCAGCAAGAAGACTTCACCTTCGATGAAACCGGCAACTGGACCGCGTTCCAGACCACAAGTCCCTCACTGGCCCAGAGCCGCACGCACGACACGGCCAACCAGATCACCAGCCTGATCAATCCAACCAGTGTCGTCCAATCCGTTTACGACACTCTCGGCAACATGACCACCATGCCGAAAGCCGGGGACTGGACCACCAGCAATACCCTCAAATGGGATGCCTGGAACCGGCTTGTCAAACTCACCGAAGGCAGCAACAACATCACCTACGCCTATGACGCCTTCACGCGCCGGACCATCAAAACCAACAGCGCGACGAGCGAAACCCGCCACTACTACTACGACAAACAATGGCGGGCCGTCGAAGAACGGGTCGCCGGAGCCGCCATCACAGTGGAGCGCCAATACACTTGGAGTCCCCTCGACCGCTGGACGCTGATCCGGCGCAAGCGGACCGTCACCACCTCACTCGATGAAACCCGCTTCATCCTCAAGGACTACCTCGACCCAGCAGCGATCATCGACAGCAGCGCAACGGTGGACGAACGCTTCGGCTATGACGCCTTCGGCAAGCTCAACCTGATGACTCCGGCCTTCGCGGCCCGGACCACCAGTGTGTGCGACTGGAACTTCCTGTTCCACGCCGAGTTCCAAGACCTCGACAGCGGGCTCTACAACTACGGCTACCGCTACTACCACGCGGAACTGGGAAGGTGGCTGTCCAGGGACCCAATTGGGGAGCAGGGCGGAGTGAATCTGTATGGGTTCGTCGGAAACGATGGAGTGAGAAGGAGGGATTTTCTCGGCATGTATTATACGAAAACCTGCGAGTGGCCAGAATCCACTATCAAGTGGCTCAAAGAGGCGTGCCCGTTTATCAAAGCTCTGAGTGCCAGACATGGCGTAGATCCGCAGCTCTTGGCAAATTCACTCGCGGAAGAACGATCTGAAAGCAATCCAATTGTCGATGCAGGGCAAGATCTGGCATGTCAGTGTCATGCCGAATCGGGTAATCTGCTTAGCAAAATCCTAGTTGGGCTTAAAACTGGGAGATATCGAGATGCTGACCTTGGACCATCTAACATACACTTAATTTCGGCTCAAGAGGTATTACGCGAAAGAGGCTGGTCTGACACCAAGGAATCGGCCGTGTGGTGGCTCTGGACTAACGAAGGAACCGCTGATATTGGAGCCGTGTTACAAAAGAAGGCTTCTGAATTTACCAAAGATGTTTGGTCAAGAGGGGCTGATCCTGATGAGCAACTTGCCCTTCAAACCAACGCATGGAGGGAAGGCAGGGAAGAATTCCTAAAGCGAGTGAGCCCTAATTTTCCCGATCCGAATTATGTTCCGAATTCAAACAATAATCCAGATTGTTTGCACAAACGTCTTGAGCAGATCGATGATATTTTGAAAAACTGCCAAGCATGTCGTCTTATATGGTAAAAATTCGCAAGTGTCTGAGGATGGTTGGAATTGCTTTGGTTTGGTGCGCCTCCGTTGCAATCATGCAAATCCCATTCCATCTATGGATTCAACATCGGCAGAATCCGCTCAGGGATTTTGGAGTCAGCATCGAAATGTTTTTTCCCCATGATGCGGCGACTAGTTCCATGCCATGGATTCATGTATACTGTGATTATTCGAGAAATCATATCACACCTGAGATTGTTTGGGGGGGCATTCCTCACCCGTCATTGCAATTCGAGGATGTTGATAAGGATGGAATAAAGGATATTGTATTCGGAAACGAACAATGCAAACAAATCGTGGCCTTTAAACCTGCATCTCATGGTAATTCTCCCCGATTTGTTGTCCTAAGAAATGATGTGAAATGAATCCACTCTCTGGGGTCAGTAGTATCAGATCGAAACAAGGTGTTTTTTTGATTATTTTTTAAGGCTGGATTTGGGCGTGAAGGTACTTGCCAGATCGGGAGCTTCGATTTGGCCGGGCTGGTTCTGGACCTCTTGGAATGTTAGCCTTCGGGA
>JANXMQ010000029.1 GCA_025354565.1 Akkermansiaceae bacterium | reverse complement strand
GGAAATGGCTGCCCGGTCTGCCGGACGAGGCCGCGCTCCTGCTCAGCGGGTGAAAACCGATCCCTTTGCCATCATCCGGACCCGCCATCAAACGCCTTGCTCAAAGGTGCCCCACGAACACGCCCATTTTCCTTTTTAGGTTGATCGCTCTCAAAAAACGCTGCTCCCACACGGAAATCGGCAAACACGCGGTGGCGGGTGACCGGTTTGTCTCTGATGAGGGGGCCTGGAGCGCCGAGGAGAGCAAACTGATGACGCATGAATGATCCATCCATCGTCCGCCACACTGTATTTTACACGGGTCTGGCTGCTTTCGCTCACAACGCCTCAATCGCGGCCATGATCTGCTTGGCGATGCGGTCGTAGCTTTCCTTGCCATCGGTGGCTTTGAGATCTTCCGCTGTTAGGCGGATGGGTTTGCCGATGCTAACCGTGATGCGGGCGAAGCGGATTTTCCCGGAACCACGGGGCAGTGCTTCGTGAGCACCGGAAATCCTGACAGGCTGGATCACGGTCGCTGATTTCACCGCGATCAGGCCGATACCGGGAGCGGCCGGGCCGATGGTGCCGTCCAAGGTCCGCTCACCCTCGGGGAAAACCAGCACGCGTTCGCCCTCCTTGAGCTTGCGGATGATGGTTTTCAAGCTGCCCATGTCCGGGCGTTCCTGATCGACGGGAATGGCATTCCATTGCGTGTAGAGCCATTTGAAAAAGCCGACAAACAGGGTTTTGCGAGCGAGGAAAACCATCTCGGTTTGGTAGAGATTGCCGATCAGCGGCGGATCGAGAAAGCTCTGGTGATTCGAGGCAACGAGGACTGGCCCCTCGGAGATCAGATTTTCCGCGCCGACGATTTTCAGACCGAAGAGCGTGCGGAATGCCGCACCGAAGGCCATCCAGCCGAGCCAGTAAACCCAGCGCATTTGAGTCGGTGATTTCGGTTTCAATGGATTGGTAAAGTTTTAACCGCGAATGGACGCGAAGGGACACGAATTGATAGATAGCATGTGATTCAAGTTTCTGGATGGTAAGATCCCGCCATTTCAACCGGCAGGCCTTGTTGTTTTAAAATTTCAATCGCGGCTGCGACTCCGCTCTCGATGCTGTGGTGCGAGGTATCGAGGACCACGGCACCGTCGGCGATTTTCAGCGGGGCGGTGATGCGTTCGCTGTCCGCGGCGTCGCGTTTTGAGACGGAATCAACCTCGCCGACATGGGCGCGGCGGGCGGCGCGGACTTCCTCGTCGGCATCGATGTAGATTTTGAAGGGCGTATCAGGAAACACCACGGAGCCGATGTCGCGGCCTTCCATGATGATGCTGGTGTGATCGAGGTAATCGCGCTGGAGATTGACGAGCCGGTTGCGGACTTCCGGGATGGCGGAAATGGCGGAGACGTTGGCGTTGATCGCCTCGCTGCGGAGAGCCTCGCCAGGGTCGATGCCGTCGATGGTGCAGGTCGAGGTCATGCCGATTTCCCCGCAATGGATGTGGACGCGGTCGAGCATGGCAATCACGGCGTCGGAGTCTAACGGGTCGATATTTTCCTGGAGGGCTTGCCAAGTGACGGCGCGGTACATGGCCCCGGAGTTGACCATGACGAGGCCGAGACGTTTGGCGAGTTCGCGGGCGAGCGTGCTTTTCCCCGAGGCGGCAGGACCGTCGATGGCGATGGCGAAGCGGGGAGTGGTGGGATTTGCACTCACGCGATGGGGGTGGTTGGCAGGGTGAAATCCGCAGGGCGCGAGCGGTGGTTGCGGATGGCCGCGAGGTGGTGGGCAAAGCCAGGGTAGGAGGTATTCACGCAGTCCGTGTTTTTGATCACGGTCTCGCCGTCCGCGAACAAGCCCGCGATGGCAAAGGCCATGGCGATGCGGTGGTCGCCGAAGCTGTCGATCTCTGCGCCGTGCAGCGGCTTGCCGCCTTCGATTTCCATGCCGTCTTCAAATTCCAAGACATCCGCCCCCATCGCGCGCAGGCCATCGACCACGGTGGTGATGCGGTCGGTTTCCTTGACGCGGAGTTCCTTGGCATTGCGGATGACCGTGCGGCCTTTGGCGAGGGCGGCGGCGACGGCGATGACGGGAATTTCATCGATCAAATTCGGCACTTCCTCGATAAGGATCGTGGTGCCTGTTAGGGCCGCGCCGTGGATCTCGATATTGCCGATGGGTTCGCCCTCGGAGTTATGCAGGATCTCGGTCATGTGGGCGCCCATGCGGCTGAGGACCTTGAGAATCGCGGTGCGCGTGGGATTAAGTCCGACGTCCTTGATGAGCAAGCGCGAGCCGGGCAGGGCGGCGGCGGCGACGAGCCAGAAGGCGGCGCTGGAAATATCGCCGGGGACGGTGAAGTCGCAGGACTCGGGCATTTGGTTGCCGAAGATCGAGATCGCATTGCCATCGCGGCGGGTGCTCACGCGGAAGGAGGCGAGCATTTTTTCCGTGTGGTCGCGGGTTTCGGCGGGTTGGATTACGGTGGTTTTGCCTTTGGCGAACATGCCGGCTAACAGCACAGCACTTTTCACCTGAGCGCTGGCGACGGGCAGGTGGTAGGTGATGGGCGTGAGGGTGGCGGCGTGGATGAAGAGCGGAGCGCAGCCGGGTTTTTCGCCACGGGTCTCGATTTTCGCACCCATCTCGGCTAATGGCACCGTCACGCGGCCCATCGGTCGGGAGGACAATGACGCGTCGCCGAAGAGTTCGGAGGAAAATTCCTGACCCGCGAGCAGACCTGCTAGAAGCCGCATCCCGGTGCCGGCATTGCCGCAGTCGATAGGCGCTGCGGGCGCACTGAGTTTCATCGACTGCCCGTGGATGCGCAGGTTGATGGGGCCGTAGCCGGTGAGTTCGTCGATCACCTCATGCCGCGCGCCCAGGGCCTGCATGGCATTGAGCGTGTTCACGCAGTCCTCGCTTGGCAGGAAATTGCGGATCGTGCAGATGCCGTTAGAAAGACCGCCGAGGATGGCGGCGCGGTGGGACATGCTCTTATCGCCGGGAACACTGAATTCCGCGTGGAGTTTTGAAATGGCTTTGACTCGAAATTCCGACATGAGAAGTGCTTAGAGAGGAGGATTCAAAGGATCGCGACGTTGTTTGGCGGTGGCTAGCCATTGTCGGGCTTGTTCTTGGTCGCCGTGCTCGAGGCTGGCAAGGATTACGCGCAAATCGGCGATGGTTTCCTGCAGCGGCCCGATCAGCGCGGCGCGATTTTCAGTGACGATTTCCGCCCACATATCCGGATTGCCAGCGGCGACGCGGGTGGTGTCGCGCAGGCCACCGCCACCGAAGCGGCCTGCCGCCGAGTCTTGAAGGCAGATGCGGGCCGCGCTGGCGGCGATGAGGTGGGGCAAATGGCTGATCCGGGCTACCAGTTCGTCATGACCAGCGGCGCTGAACCATGCGGTGCGGCAGCCGATGGCTTGCCAGAAACGTTCGAGGGCAGCGGCCAAATCGGGTGAGACATTTTCGTCGTTCGTGAGCAGGCAGGCGGCGTTTTGAAATAAAGTCGCGGAGGCTGCGATCAATCCATTGCGCTCGGACCCGGCCATCGGATGACTGCCGATGAAGTGGAGATCATGGCCCCGGATGATTTCGCGAAGACTCTCGTGCGGCGTTCGTTTCACGCTGCCGACATCCGTGATGAGGCAAGCGCCGGGCAGACCGGGAATGGCTTGGGCCACCAGCGCGGCCATGGAACCGACGGGGACGGCAAGGATTAGCAGATCCGTGCCAACAACTGCAGCGCTCAGATCGGTCGTGGCACCGGTGATGCCGAGCTCACGGGCGGCGGCGACGGTTTCCCCCTTGCGCGCCCAAAGCTTGACGAGTGGCGGCGTTTCCAAGGCGGCGAGCGCGAGCGCCAGTGAGCCACCAAGCAAACCACCGCCGAGGATGGTGATTGTGGGGAAATCCGTCTTCATCAAAAGCAAAAGACCGGGTCCATTGTGCCGGACCCGGTCGGTTTTTCCGTGGTTAGGTGTTTACCGGGAGAAATAGTTTCAGGGTACGCGGAAATAGCCCTTGCCGGCTCCGGTGTAGGTCGGGTCTTGGACGAGGGTGCCGCTGGGGATGTCTCGGACATCGACGACCTTGTTGTTATATGGGCTGAAAACGAAGCCGTCTTTGCCAGGAACTTTGTTCGCGCGGGCGTAGTCGGTTTTCTCAGGTGGCTTAAGCTTTGGCGTCGGGTCGGTGGTTCCCGGTGTCTCAGGTGGAGTGGTTTTGGCCTCCTCCTTTTTCTTGGCATCTTCCTGTGCTTTCAGTGCGTCCCGTTGCGCTTGCAGCTTTTGCTGCTCTGGGGTGGTGGCGGTTTTGGGGGCTGAAGTTGTCGGCTTCTTTTGCGGGTTTTCGTTATAGGGGTGACAGGCGGCTAGCAGAACGCAAGCGAGAGCGGCGAATCTGGTGGTGAAATTGAATTTCATGGTAGTGAGTGACGGCAAGTGATTAGTGGCTGGCGACCGTTCTCGATACGTGACGGTGGCTCACGCGGAATGTTGGTGTTCCGGGGCGTTCCGTCAAGCAAGCTCATCGCTCGGCGTGGGATTTGAGTGGATTTTGCCGCCGGGCGGGGGTGATACTCCGCCTAGCCATGCCAGATGTCACGATCCACGCCCTCGGCGAAATTTTGGAAAACCTGAATCCAGAGCTTTATCGGGTGTCCTTGCCGAATGGGAAAAAAATCTTTGGCCACCTTTCCAAGCCGCTGACCGAGGCGCAGGCCGTTTTCGCAATCGCCGATCGCGTGGTGCTGGAACTCACGCCCTATGACTTCGACCAAGCCCGCATCTTGGGTGCGGCGGCAGAGTGAGCGATTATTTCCCGATGCAGAAACTGCTGAAAATCACGCCTAGCAGGTCTTCGGTATCGACCTTGCCGGGGATTTCTCCGAGGGCGTCGAGCGCCTCTCGCAGATCGATGGCTGCGAGTTCCGGGTCAGCGGCCCGGTCGTTGAGTAATTCTAACGCTGCGAGCAGGGCGGTGCGTGCGAGTTGCAGGCTGGCCTGATGGCGGGCGTTGATGGCGATGGCATGCTCTCCCCAATCGGCTTCGTTAAAATGCAGCGAGTCGCGGATGGCATCTGAGAGCGCGTCAAAGCCCTCGCCGCTGTGGCAAGAGAGTCGCACCGCCGGGACGCCAAGCCAGGAGGCATGTTCGCCAAGGTCCGTTTTGTTCAGCAGGTGAAGGTGGCAGGCGGCGGTGTTAGGGAAAATCGCGACGACCGGTCGGGGCTTGCTGGCGTCGGCGATCTCTAGCAGCAAGTCGGCGGCTTCGATTTGCCTAACCGTGCGCTGTATGCCCTCCGCCTCGATCCGGTCGGTGGCTTCACGCACGCCCGCCGTATCCACCAGCCGCAGTGGGATGCCTTGTAAATTGACGACTTCCTCGATGGTGTCGCGGGTGGTGCCGGCGAGGTCGCTAACAATCGCCCGCTCAAAGCCTAGCAGCCGATTCAGCAAGCTCGATTTCCCGACGTTGGGTTCGCCGAAAATCACCGTCCTAACACCTTCGCGCAACACCCGCCCCTGATCGGCCGTGGCGAGCAGCGACTCGACGGTGGCGAGCACCGCAGCCACCCGACCGCGTAGCAGGATTCCAGTCTGCGGGTCGATGTCTTCCTCCGGGAAATCAATCCACGCTTCGAGATGGGCGAGGGTATCTAGCAATTGATCGCGGGCTGCGGTGGTGCGCCGACCGAGTGTGCCTTCGAGTTGGCTGCGGGCCGCGCGCAGTGAGAGTCTCGTTTGGGCCGAGATGAGATCCATCACGCCTTCCGCCTGGGTGAGATCGAGCTTGCCATTGAGAAAGGCCCGTTGGGTGAACTCGCCGGGTGCTGCGGCGGTCGCCCCGCACGCCAGAAATCGACCTAACACCTCGCGCGTCACGAGGATGCCGCCATGGCCGGTGAACTCGACGCTGTCCTCCCCGGTAAAACTACGGGGCCCGTGAAAAACCGTCAGCAGCCCGTCGTCGATGGTTTGGCCCTTAGCATCCAGCACCTCGCAGTAGTGGGTGGTGCGCGGGAGCAGCGAAGAGGCGATGCCGCCCGTGGCGCGGTCGGCGATTACAATCGCTTCCGGCCCGGAAATTCTCAGCAACGAGACGGCCCCCATCCCCGGTGGGCTGGCGATGGCCGCCACCGTCGTGCGGTGCGGGTGGGAAAAAGTTGCGAGTCCGGCGGTCACTTCGTCGAGGCGGTAGCAGGGGTTTCCTGCCCGCCGAGTCCGAGGAATTCCCAGCAGACAAAGCGACTGATTTCCAAAGCCGGCGCGGCCGCATCGCCAGCCCAACTGAGTTCCACCGTGGCGGTGCGGGTGATTGGCTGGCTTTCCTTGGTGCCGCGCCAGTTGATGATGGAGAGGGCGCGGCCAACCTCGGAGTCCACTTTGACATTGATCCGTGCGGTATCCTCGGTGTTCGCCGGATCCGCCACGCGGTAGGTCCGGGTGCCAGCGACGACTTGCCCCTTGGTGGGGACATCCTCGACGATGAAAACGCGGAACGTGCCCTTTTGGCCGACTTCAGGGAGTTCGACGAAATTTTGCAGCCTCCGGTATTTGGTCTGGGCGAAGATTTCCCAATCGAGTTTGAGGCCTTCCGAAGTGCGTTTGAAGAACGCGTGAACCCGCAGCGGTTCCATCGCGAAGTTGCCGACGCGGGCCACCGTGCTGAGCAGGAGATCGGCTTCATCTACGCCATATTGGACCTCCAGACTTGCGAGCGGGCGGAAGAACTCCTTCATGTCAAATTGCGGCGGTTGGTCGTAAATCATCATGAACAGCCCGCGCTTGCGATCCTCTTCGGACAATTCATAGATGGAAAACGCATCCGCCGGGGTGTCTGTATCCACGATGACGCCGCCGCCATAGAAGTCTTCAATTTTGGCAGCCAAAGCTTTGCCATTGAGGATATACGGGATTTTTTCCTCAGTGCTGGTGGCGTCCAGGTAGTTGTGGAGCAGTTTGTAAGCATCATTCTGCCAGCCGATGCGGATGTAGTTCGCCTCGTTCACAGCGGGATCGCCCGCGGTGTTTTTGACAGTCGGTGGATCGACATGTTTGCCCAATTCCGAGGAGGCGAAATAAACGCCGCCAAAGCCGAGCAAGGCGATTACGAGCACCACCAGCAACACCGGGATCAGGCCGCTGCGCTCGGATTTGCCCGCATTGGACACGGCTTGCGAGGGTTGCTTTTTCGGTTCGGAGGCTGGGCCTTTGGGTGGCGGCAAAACGGTTTTGGGTTTCTCCTCCAGAGGCACGTGGATTTCAGCCGGAGCGACGGCCTCCGGTGCTTTCTGCGGGAGCGGCGGGGCGGAAATCTCGGCGGGCGGAGCCGCTGCGGGTGGCGTGGGGACTTGGGATGCAGCGGGTGGAGCTGGCACCTCCCCAATGCCTGGCGAAGTGATGACGCCACCACAGTGCGGGCAGGGAGCAGTTGTGGGAGGCAGGTTCGCGGGGATTAGAATTTTCCCGTCGCAGTGCTTGCAGCGGAATTCTCTTTGGTGGGTTGGATTCTCAGCCATAATGTTACCTCTTGCGAAAGCTGAAGGTTAGGAAATCAAAACCGATCTGTCAAATGCTGGGCAGGAAACTTGCACCGGACGCCCCCATCTCTCCACCCCTTTCCTCTGCCGCCCCTTTCCTCTGCCGCCGCTTTGGCTTGTCTCCGCGACCCGGCACGGCCCATGCTTTTCCTAAGCCGCACTCACCCCATTTCCCCATGTCACGCAAATCAAAGATCATCATCACCCTAGGCCCCGCCACCGAATCCGAGGAAATGATCGGCAAACTCATCGACGCCGGCACCAACGTCTTCCGCCTCAACATGAGCCATGCCAAACACGAGTGGGCTGCCGAGATGACCCAACGCGTCCGCCGCCAGGCAAACGCCCGTGGGGCCTACATCGCCGTCCTCTTCGACCTCACCGGCCCCTCGATCCGCACCGGGGATTTGGAAAAACCCTACACCCTGCTAGAAGGCGATACCGTCGAGTTCCGCAAGGCTAGCGCGGCAGCCACCGTGCCGCTTTCCACCACCGTCAATTACGACGGCCTGATGGGCGATGTCACCGTCGGGAATACCCTCGTTGTGGACAATGGTGCCATGCTCATGCACATCGACGTCGTGCAGACCGACCGCATCCTCTGCTCGGTGAAAACCCCCGGCACCATGGGTTCCCGCCGCCATATCAATCTCCCCGGCGTTCGCCTGAATCTCCCCGCCCTCACGGAAAAGGACCACAAGGACCTCGCCCTCGCCGTGGAGTGCGGCGCGGACTACATTGCCGGCTCATTCGTCCGGGATTCCGCCCACGTCCGCGAGTTGCGGGCGGCGATGGAAGCCCTCGAGGGCGAGGCCCAAATCATCGCCAAGGTCGAGGACCAGGAGGCCATCCGCAATATCGACGCCATCATCAACGCTGCGGATGTCATCATGATCGCCCGCGGCGACCTCGGCACGGAAGTCGAGTTCGAGGAATTGCCCATCCTTCAGCGCCGCATCGTCAAGCGCTGTCACGAACTCGGCACCCGCGTCATCGTCGCCACCCAGTTACTGGAGTCCATGATTACCAATCCCACCCCCACCCGCGCCGAGGTGACGGACGTGATGAACGCCGCTTACGAGGAGGCCGACTGCCTCATGCTCTCCGGGGAAACTTCGGTGGGCCGCTACCCCGAGCGCTGTGTCGATGCCCTCGTCCGGATCTCCTCCCGCATCGAGCGCTCCGGCGGCCACGGCTTCGGCCAAAACGCCCTGCTCCGTGACGAGCGCCAGAAAACCGCCCGCGCCGCCGTCACCCTTGCCGATTCCTTACCGGATGCCCGCCTCGTCGTCCTCACCCGGCGCGGCGTGTTGGCCAATCACGTCGCCATGCTCCGGCCCCGCACCGCTGGGTTTTACGCCTTCACCCCCACCGAGGCCGTCTGCCGCAAGCTCTCCCTCACCCGTGGCGTCCGCGCCTTCAAGCTCGCCTTCGCCTCCAACATCGAGGAAACCATCCAACGCCTCAGCGAACTCTTGCGAAAAGCAGACCTCGTCCGCCCCGGCACCCCCATCGTCATCGTCTCAGACATCCTCTCCGACCACTTCGCCGCCAACTCCATCTTGCTGCATCACACTTAGTGTTGGTCAGATGGCGCTGCTTGGTTTGCCTGCCTGTTATTCTCCTTCTTTCTTCTCTTTGTAAAACTCCTTGCTTCTGTCGCAGTGGTTGAATTCAGAAATAATCTTCCCCATCCACTCTCCATAACTCGTCCGCATCTGCGGTGGGGTGGGAAATGGGCAGAAAAACCAGACGGTTTAAGTAGCAGAAGCAGAAACGCAAACCGCGGTTCCACAAGTCTTCCCGGGCTTATCCTACAAAGGAAGATGGGAACCACGGATTGCACAGAAGACACGGATAAGTAAAGAGTTACGAAAGACGCCGAACTCATCCTTTGGGTGAATACGTAAAATATTCCAACTGATTCATTATCCGTGTTTATCCGTGTGATCTGTGGTCCGATTTTCTTTTCCAGGCTTATGGGACTTCTGTTTCCAGACTCTGGCGAGGAGTTAGCGAATCGCGGTGGCCGGGAAAAAGGCTTGCTCAAGGGGCCGGAGTCCTATACTTCGCCGTGAATTAATCACGCCTATGTATCCCCCAAGTGTCTCTAACTCCCGTGCCGTCTGGACTATGTGTTCGTCAATCCGACCACACGCCACACGGCCATCTGCTATCTCAAAGGCCTAACCTTCACCAATAGCGTGGCAGGTCCGTTGGTCCCCGTCGGTGCCCGTCTCGTGCCGCATTGAGCGATTGATCCGGCCTTCACTGGCCACTACTCTTGCTCCTTCGCAGGCGGGCCGGTCTCGAAGCGCATCAGATCCGCGACGAAGGTGAGCGGGATGCTGCCGGTTTCGCCGTTGCGGTTTTTCGCCAGAACCAGCTCGGCCTTGCCCTCCGCCTCCGCTTTCGCATCATCATCCTCCGCATAATAGGCGGTCCGATAGAGCAGCCCCACCAAGTCGGCATCTTGCTCGATGGACCCGGATTCCCGGAGATCCGACATGCGGGGCACGCCGATGTTTTTGCCCGTCCGCCCTTCCGGTCCCCGGTTGAGTTGGGCTAGGATGCAGATCGGGATGCCCAGCTCTTTCGCCAAGCCCTTGATGCCGGCGGAAATTTCTGCGATCTCCCGCTCGCGCGAATTTTCCGCCTGCTTGGTCCGGGATTTCATCAGTTGGAGATAGTCGATGGCGATGAACTGGATGTCGGCATCGCGCTTTTTCCGCCGGGCCTTCGCACGCAGTTCGTTGATGGAAATGCCCGGCGTGTCGTCGATGTACAGCTTCGCGTTCGAGCATTCCAAAGCCGCCCGTTGGATCCGTTGGAAGTCACCTTTCACAGGCGAGTAGCCCCGGGAAAGCTGGCTCATGGCGAATTTACTGCGGGCGAAAACCAGCCGTTGCACCAGTTGGAAGGCACTCATTTCGCAGGAAAACACCATCGACGCCTTGCCCTGGTCGATACAAATGTGCTCGACCATGTTCATCATGAATGAGGTTTTCCCCATGGCAGGACGGGCGGCGACGACGAACATTTCCCCCGGTTTCAAGCCACCACACTTGCGGTCGAGTTCCTCGAAACCGGTGGAGATGCCCTGCACCCCGCGCTCGCCCGCCAGCAGTGCTTGGAATTGCTCGATGACCTCATGCACCGACTGCTTGATGGTCGGCGAGGTGTTTTTTTCCGAACCCTCGCGGATGGCTAACATCTTCGCCTCCACGGTATCTAGCAGCACCGCGACTTCATCCGGCGCGTCGTAGGCTTGGGCGATGGCTTCGTTAGAATTCTGGATGATCGAGCGCAGCACGAACTTGTCTTTGACATGCTGAAGGTGGCTTCGGAAATGCCCCGGACTTGGCGCATAGGTGTATATATCCGTTAGCGAGGAAGGCCCGCCCACCCGGTCAAGAAGCCCGCGGTCGAGCAGTCGCTGGACTAACGAAACCAATTCAATGGCCGCACCCGATTCGAAAAGCTGGATCAGAAACTCGAACAGCGTGGAGTGCGAGGGCAGATAGAAATGTTCCGGCGTCAGCTTTTCCTCAATCGCCACGCCGATGTATTCCTGCGGGTCCTGCAACATCGAGGACAGCAAGCTTTTCTCCGGCCCCAGAGCATGAGGAAGTGCGCGGGTGACATCATCCACCGTCGTCGCGCCCTGTTGGAGTTCTGCGGTTTTGCGGAAAGGGATCGGGGCTTTGTTGTCGGCGGCCATGGGTGGAACGGGAGGGTGACGAGCAGGGAAAATTTCGCAATCCACCTTTTTAAAAAAACTCTAACACCAGTTCTGTGTTTTTTAAAAAACTTGCATGGACTTAAAAAACTTTCGCGTCTGCATAACTTGTGAATAAGCCCCTGTTGCTACACACCGCAACCCTCCCGTTGACGCCCCCGCGCTAACCGCTATGCTCGCCCCGGATGAGTCAGGAAAACCAAGCCGCGCAAGCCTTCATCGATCACTGGTCCAAGGCGGAGGCTAGCGAGATGGCGAATTCCCACAGCTTCATCATCGGCCTCACTGGCGTTCTCGGCGTCCAGCAACCCACCAACACCCATGCCGAGGGCTACAGCTTCAATTTCCCCATCAAGGTTCCCGGCTCCACCACTTCCAATTTCCTCGATCTCTATCACCGGGGCCGCTTCGTCTGGGAGTCCAAGCAGTTCGTCGCGCCCAAGGAAGAACAGACCGATCTCGAACTCACCGCCATCAAGGCTGGCGTCGTGGATGCGAAGAAGAAATCTGGCCCTATCCGTGGCAGCGGCGCTTGGGATGACGCCATGATCCGCGCAAAAGGCCAGGCCGAGCGCTACGTCCGCTCGCTTCCCACCGAGGAGCCGAACCCGCCCTTCATCATCGTTTGCGATGTGGGCCACAGCTTCGAGATTTACGCCGATTTTACCCAGAACGGCAAAGCCTACCTCCCCTTCCCCGATCCCCGCACCTTCCGCATCCCGCTCAAGGATCTGGCCGACGAACAAATCCGCGAGCGCCTCCGCCTCATCTGGACCGATCCCGCCGCGCTCGATCCCGCGAAAATCTCCGCCGAGGTCACCCGCGAAATCGCTGGCTACCTCGCCGAACTCGCGAAATCCCTCGAACACGAAAAGCACGCACCCGAGGCCGTCGCCCAGTTTCTCACCCGTTGCCTCTTCTGCATGTTCGCCGAGGACGTGGGCCTGCTCCCGGAAAACTCCTTCACCGATCTGCTGAAATCCATTCCACCCGACGGCACCGGCTTTGTCGCCCTCGTTGGCACCCTGTTCCGGGAAATGAACACCGGCACCAAGGGCGACATCTCCGTCGTCCTCCGCCAGAAACTCCTCCGCTTCAATGGTGGCCTCTTCGCCGATCAGACCGTCCTCCCCATCAGCGGCCTCCAGCTCGGCCTCCTCAAGCAAGCCGCCAGCAAGCAGTGGAAAAACGTCGAACCCGCCATCTTCGGCACCCTGCTCGAACGCGCCCTCAATCCCACCGAGCGCCACGCCCTCGGTGCCCACTTCACCCCGCGCGCCTACGTCGAGCGGCTCGTCCTGCCCACCGTCATCCAGCCCCTGCGTGAGGAATGGGAAAACGTCCGCGCCGCCGCCGTCACCTTTGCCAACAAGGATAATCTCAAAGCCGCCCAGGCCGAAATCAACCGCTTCCACGACCAGCTTTGCGCCACCACCGTGCTCGATCCCGCCTGCGGCAGCGGGAACTTCCTCTACGTCGCTCTCGAACACATGAAACGCCTCGAAGGCGAGGTCATCGACTTCTCCGCCGCCCTCGGCGATCATCAACGCCTCGGCCTCTCCGATCACACTGTCGATCCCCACCAATTCCTCGGCATCGAGCTCAATCCCCGCGCCGCCAGCATCGCCGAGCTGGTCCTCTGGATCGGTTATCTCCAATGGCACTTCCGCACCCGTGGCAACGCCATGCCCGATGAACCCGTCTTGAAAAGCTTCAAAAACATCGAATGCCGCGATGCCGTGTTAGAATACGATGGCGAACCGCAACCAGCGCGAGATGAAAATGGGGAAATCATCACACAGTGGGACCGCCGCAGCATGAAGGTGGATTTCGTCACTGGGCTCAATGTGCCTGATGAAATCCATCGCATTACACTAGTGAACTATGAAAATCCTCGCCCTGCAAAATGGCCCGTGGCTGACTTCATCGTAGGCAACCCTCCATTCATCGGCAAAGTTCGCCTTAGAGATGATCTTGGCGATGGCTATGCAGAGACACTACGCAAAACTTATCCCGCCGTCCCCGAATCGGCCGATTTCGTCCTCTACTGGTGGCACAAAGCCGCCGAACTGACTCGGACGGGACATGTGAAACGGTTCGGTTTTATTACTACCAACAGCCTGCGACAAACCTTCGCCCGGCGCGTGGTTCAAAATCAACTCAGTGCTTCACCGCCGCTTTCTCTCACCTTTGCGATTTCCGATCATCCTTGGGTTGATACAGCCGAAGGAGCAGCAGTACGCATTGCGATGACATCAGGAATTAGCGGTAGTCATGTGGGTGAAGTTTTTGAGATAAGTGAGGAGGTGGAAAATGAGGATGGATCTTCAGATGTCATATTTCACCCCGCGAAATCAGGTCGTATCTCTGCAGATCTCACAGTAGGCGCGGATGTCTCGTCGATGATTTCGCTTAAAGCCAACGACATGCTTGCCAGTACTGGGCTGATTCTCGGAGGGCGGGGATTTGTTTTGAACAAAGAATCAAGTCAAGTGTTCTTGAAACAGAATCCTCATTCTAGCCAGCTGATATTCCCGTTGCGTAATGGCGAGGATGTGATGAATAAATCACGCGACGCATTTGTTATAGACACGAACGGATGGAGTGAGGAACGCCTCCGGGACGAAATGCCTGAGATTTATCAACATTTACTAACTACTGTTTACCCAGAGCGTCAGCAAAATCGTGATCCCAAACTGCAGAGACAATGGTGGCTATTCCGGCGGAGTAACGAATATGTGCGAGGAGCAATCAGCGGCTTAACCCGCTTTATCGTCACCGTTGAGACAGCAAAGCATAGAGTATTCACTTATTTCAACGCTGGAACAAAACCAGAGCACGGATTGATAGCCATTGGGCTGGACGATGCATTGTATTTGGGAATTTTAAGCAGCAGATTACACGTGCCGTTTGCCCTCGCATCAGGTGGCGATCTAGGCGGAGTAACACCACGCTATAACAAAACCCGCTGCTTCGACCCCTTCCCCTTCCCCCTCTGCGACGAAGCCACCAAAGACCGCATCCGCGCTATCGCCGAAGAACTCGATGCCCACCGCAAGCGAGTCCAAGCGGAACACGGCCTCACCCTCACGGGCATTTACAACGTCCTCGAAAAACTGCGCGCCAATCAGCCGCTAACCGACAAGGATAAGACCACCCACGTCAAAGGTCTCGTCTCCATCCTCAAGCAGCTCCATGACGATCTGGATGCCACCGTTTTCGCCGCCTACGGTTACTCCCACCTCTGGGAACTCCGGCAGGAAGCGCACCAAGGCAGTATGTATGATTTCAAAACCGGCATGATCGCCCAGCTTGATGCAGGCCCAGAGGGCATCACCGCTGCCATCGCCGCCTGGGAGCGCGAGCTGGATGCTGAGATCCTCACCCGCCTTGTCGCGCTCAACGCCCAACGCGCTGCTGAGGAAAAACAAGGGATCATCCACTGGCTGCGCCCAGACTATCAAACCCGTTTCCTTAAGCCCGACAAGCAAACCAAGCTCAATCTCACCGGCACCGCCAAATCCCCCAAAGCCAAAAAGAAGGTGAAGAAAAAGGCTGCCTCCAAAGCCAAAATCCCGTGGCCCAAGCCCCTCGCCGAGCGCATCCGCGTCACCGAACAAGCCCTCCACGCCGCTGGCCATCCCATCACCGCCGCAGAGATGGCCAAACAATTCTCCCGCGCCAAGCCCGCCGACCTTCAGGAAATCCTCGAAAGCCTCTTCACCCTGGGCCGGGCACAGCAAAACGGGGAGACGTTCACGAGATGAGCGGATCGCTTGAAGAGCTTCAACAAATCAAGCCATCTATGAAAATACTCGAAACAAAGATATCGGAAATTGATAATGAGGAAATTTTGAAACTGTTCAGGGAACTTCAGATGATTACTGGAGTCAGCCCAAAGTCGTTTTCAGATCTCTGGGTCTTCTCTTTCCTGCAACAATGCCTTCATCCTCACGGTGGCGTCAAAATCGTCAAAATCGAAAAAAACCGCATTGCGGCGTTGGATGATTTCAATGAATTCGTGCTTCTGAAGAAAATCGGCAAACTCGGTGATGAGTCTCATCGACTCTTACGTGAGTTAGCTGCACAGCGATATGAAAACCTCGATAATTACGCAGGAACCGCAGTTTATACGTTTTTGAACCGTGCATTCATGATCCAAAAGAAGAAGGATCTTCGCCGTTATGCCATTTGATGCTTTAGCTTCTTCTTTCGGTAGGATCTAGTCGGCGTTTGGCAGGGCATGTTGATTTTCTGTGGGTTAGGGGGATTTCAGGGCGGGCCTGAATGACGCAGGGGCGAACCTGGAAGGCGTACGGGTGCGCTTGGAAGGCTTACGGATGAGCATGGAAGGCGTACGGATGAGCTTGGAAGGCGTACGGATGAGCTTGGAAGGCTTACGGATGAGCTTGGAAGACGTACGGATAAGCTTGGAAGTCGTACGGATAAGCTTGGAAGTCGTACGGGTGAGCATGGAAGGTGTACGGCCGGGCGGGAATGTTTCGGGGATGAGTCCGATGGGCCAGAAGCGGGGCGGAGGCGATATTTTGCGCTCCTCCGGAGTGCGAAGTTGCTTTCCCTAGTTTAGAGGGTCACGGGAAGGTGCGGAGCAAGCGTCGTTTTCCTCTGTCTTGAATATACGTTAACACGTAATACCACAATGGCCGTTTTCGTGCCATTCTGCATGAGTCATCCACCCCGCACCTGCTGAGTGTGCGGATCTCCCCCGGATCACATCTCCCCCACCCCACCCCCCCACGTTTGTGAAGACACTGCTTATTGCTCGTTTTGTAGCTCTCACTGCGCTGCTCACACTTTGCTCGTTGCCAGAAGCTAAGGCCCAGTTGCTCAACTTAGGAAACCCTTACTCCCCAGTCGGTGATAACTATGACATCTTCGGAATTCAAAACATGACACCAGACGCAACAAGTCCTACCGGGACGACGACGGGAGCCCATGTGAACCAGAACTTCGAATACGCACCGGGAATCGGCGTCGCGTATTCGTCCACCGACTCCAAGGGCAAGGTCACTAACACTGAATTCGGGATAGGCTTGTATCAGGCGACATCGGGCACCCAGTCAACTGGTCTGGACGTCCGCTACGACCATCTGGTATTCGCTAACAGCGTGAGCATCACTCTGGGTGACTTCGACCTCAAAAGCACCAGCACGGATTTCCTCGCTAACAAGGTATCCGCCACGGCGATCATCAAGACCGGCAGCGGTGCGTTCGTTGCGGCCAGCCCCACGGAAGTCATGATGTATATGAATTATGCTGGCTTGGCGGGCAAAGAGGATCAGTGGGCTTTCGACGTGGGCGGACTGCTCGCCTACAAGGGACTCTCCGCAAGCACGCCGATTTCTGATGTTTATCTCGCCGCGAGCGAAATGAACGGTGCCGGACAGACCATGAATACCGCGAGCGATCCCTATTTCATCAACTCCGTCTCCAGTGGCGTGACGGTGCCGGAACCTGGCTCGACGACGCTCGTCGGAGCCGCCGCCGCGCTGCTGCTTTGCATGCGCCGCAGAAAGCGGCATTGAACGCCCTTCGTTCCCATGCTGAATGGCGTGACAGGGGCTTTGGAGCGGGTTCACACTTTTTCGGACTCCGGATACCTAAGCGTGTGGGGCGGACGGCGTCCCTGCCTTCGGACTTGAGTTGCCGTTTCAGCCGGATAAGCTCCGCGCCTGACCTCCATGAAGCCTTTCCCGATTTTTCAAATACTGGCGCTCTTCGCTGTCGTGCTCCCAAGTCCCGCCTCCGCCCAAGCGCCGGAAAGCGTGATGGTGATGGAGGCCTACTCCGGCAAAATCCTAGTGTCCGCGAATGCCGACGTGAAACGCCCGATCGCCAGCCTGACGAAGATTGCCGCCGCCATCGTCACCGTGGATTGGGCCACCGCGACGGGGACCGACCTCGGCACCACCATGCTCACCGCGCCCGACTCTATCACCTTGGTCGGCGGTCCAAATCCAATGAACCTCCAGCCGGGCGACCGCTTGAGCCTGCGCGATGCCTTGTATTCCGCGCTGCTCGGCTCGGACAATCTCGCGGCGCTTTGCATCGCAGATCATGTGGGGCGGGAAATTTTAACCCGCCGGGGTAAAACCGGTGAGCCGGTGGCGGCTTTCGTCGGCGAGATGAACCAACTCGCCAAGGCACTCGGCATGACGCAGACGCGGTTTGCCAATCCCCACGGCCTCGAACGCCCGAATGCCAAGGCCTACTCGACGGCGGCAGATGTCGCCCGGCTCTCGGCGTATGCGATGCGGCGCAATGCCATCACTTTCATCGTCCGCCAGAAAGACCGCCAGATCAACGTGACCGGCGCGACCGGCAAGCGCGGCTATCACGTGAGAAATACCAACGAACTCGCCGGCGAACCCGGCATCCTCGGCGTGAAAACTGGCACAACGAATGCAGCCGGTCCTTGCGTGGCCATTTGCACGGATCGTGAACCGCTGGTCCGCCAAAAGCCGGATGGCTCGAAGGGGGCGACCCCGCGCCGTCTGATCGTGGTGGTTTTAAACAACCCGGACCGTTTCAACCGCGCCCGGAGTTTGATCGAACGAGGTTGGGCAGTTTATGATCCGTGGCTCGCCGCCGGGGCACCGGTGGAAAACCGCAACCGCGAAATTCTCAGCATGCCGACGCCGCAATAATTCATTCCCATTTCCCCCGCCATGCGCATCGGTATCCTGAACAGCGGCGGCGATTGCCCCGGACTTAACGCGGTCATCCACGGCGTCGTGGGCGCGGCGGATCAACTCGGCTGGGAGGTCATCGGTTTCCGCGACGGCTTCGAGGGCCTGCTGCCGCCGGGCGACTACACGGTGCTCAAGCCCAAGGACACCATTGGCATCCTCAAGCTGGGCGGCACCATTCTCGGCACCACGAACAAGGGCCACTTCGTCGCGAAAGTTGGCACAGGCGACATCGCGGAGGTCCCGGCGGAGGTCGTCGCTCAGGCCAAAGCCACGATGGATCGCCTGGGCATCAGCGCCTTGGTGGTGGTCGGTGGCGATGGCTCGCTAACGACTGGACTGCAACTTTACCGAGAGGGCTGGCCGATCATCGGCGTGCCGAAAACCATCGACAACGACCTCAGCGCCACGGCCTTCACCTTCGGCTTCGACAGCGCGGTTTCCACCGTGGTCGATGCCCTCGACCGCCTGCACACCACCGGGGAAAGCCACAAGCGCGTGATGGTCCTGGAGGTGATGGGTCGCCACGCCGGCTGGATCGCGCTATGGGGCGGCATCGCCGGTGGAGCGCACGTCGTGCTCATCCCGGAAATTCCCTTCACCTTTGAAAAAATTGCCGCGTATATCAACGAACGCGATGCCCAAGGTTATCACAGCACGCTCGTCGTCGTGGCCGAGGGCGCGCACCTGCCGGACGGCCACATCGTGACCCTCGACGCGAAAGTCGCGGGCGAGGTCCGACTCGGTGGCGTGGGCGAACGGGTAGCCGCAAAAATCCAACAACTGACCGGCAAGGACACCCGCGCTTGCACGCTCGGCCACCTCCAGCGCGGCGGTGCACCGACCGCGCTCGACCGCATCCTCGGCATGAGATTCGGCGTCATGGCAGTGAAACTCGCGGCGGAAGGTGCCTTCGGCCAGATGGTTAGCTATCAGGCATATCACGTCGATTCCGTCTCCATCGAGCAAGCCGTTCACCAACTCCGCCTCGTCGAGCCGGACAGTGAACTCGTCCAAGCGGCCAAGGCCGTGGGCATTTGTTTGGGAGATTGAGGAGTGTAGAGAGTTGAGAGTTTGGAGTTGAGTGTTGAGAGTCAGAGGTAAGACTCTGCGTGATCCTCTTGCTCTTCACTCCCAACTCTCAACTCTCAACCTCTTCAAAAAATGTCCGCCGATCCCCTCCTCCAGCTTCTTCGCCGCAAAGCCCGTTTCACCGATAAGGAGCTCGCCGATTTACTAGCTTCGGACGAGTCCACAGTGGCCAAGCGCGTTGCCGCCTGGGAAACCGACGGCACCATCCTCGGCTACCACGCCGTCATCGACCCTGAAGCGACGGGCGACACCTCTGTTTCCGCGTTTATCGAGGTCAAAGTGACGCCCGAACGCGGTGGTGGCTTCGACCGCTTAGCCATGCGTGTTGCTCGTTTCGACCAAGTGGTTTCCTGCTATCTCGCTAGCGGTGGCTATGATCTGATGGTTGTCGTCGAAGGCAGCGACCTCCGCGAAGTGGCGCGCTTTGTCTCGGAAAAACTCAGTTCCCTCGACGGGGTGATTTCCACCGCGACCCATTTCCGCCTCAAGACCTATAAGGAAAACGGCTTCCTTTTCGAGCGCGCGACCCACACGGATCGACTGGCAGTCTCTCCCTGATTGTTGACTGCTAAAGCACAACCATCACGGACCTTGTAATATTGTGTTGCTGGCCGAGGGGACCAGCGACGCGCCTGGCAAGTCCCGGGTCAGCAAGAAACCGGAAGGCATGATACCGGTCGAGCCGAGGCTGAAGTCAAAAGACTCGGCACCTTGGTTGGTGGACTTTGGCAGCCTGCCGACGTAAATCGGATTTCCGCCCGCATCGGTTCTGACCCAGAGGTTGTAAGACTCGTCGGCGGTGGTTTGAGGCAAATTGCTAACTACTAACGTGCCGGAATCCCGGGCGGCGTCGTAAATCGGCACCGCCGAAGGCATGGCGGCCGTTGCGGGAGCGGTTTGATTCGTTTGATCAGCTAAGTTTCCCAAGGTGGCCATATTCGCCCGCAAGGTTTGCGCTGTTAGGTTCATCATCGACGAGGTATGCGCGGCCGTCACCGCGTCGCCTAACATCGCGATGATCGGGGTATCATCCTTGTTTAGCGCCAGTTCACCGGTGCCATTCACGGGTTCACCCGGCGGGCTCATCCGCATCACAACCGGCCATGCCATGCCGGGGACGGGTTCAAAGCGTTGGCGATCCCGCTTTTGGAAATTCTCTAACTTGCCGCGCAACACCTCGATTTCCTGGATCAGTCGTTTGGATTCCACCTTGGCGACGGCTTTCCCATCTGTCTCTGGGATTTCTACGGACAAGGCATTGTTCTCGGATTTTTCGAAACCCGGCTGCTTGGCGAGATCACGGGACTTTCCGACGCCCGTCACTGGCGATTTCACGGACTCTCCGGGTTGGGCGGAAATGGCGGCATCTGGCTGGGTGACTACCACTGGGGTATGCTTCGCACTAGGACCACGCTGCAATGCGAGAACCAAGGTGAGCACCGCAGCAGCGGCCCAACCAGAAATGCCGAACCAGTTCGTGTGCTTGGGCACATTGATGCCTAGGCGTATTTGCAAGCGTGCGAGCTGTCCGGCCTGCGGAGTGATTGGCACCACCGCCGTCACGGCCACTGCCGTAGCGAGGCGATCCATCTCGCGGCAGGCGCTTTCCAACTCCGGATCGTGGCGCAACGCCTCGTCGAAACTGGCGACTTCGTCAGCGTCCAACATTCCAAAGGCGCGCCAAGCGGCGTTTTCGTGTGGGTCAGAATTCATGGCGTGATAGTTGGTTGCGTACTTTTAACAAGGCTCGGCGGAGACGGTTTTTAACCGTTCCCAGCGGGGTTCCAAGATGTTCGGAAATTTCCGAATGCGAGTATTCTAGAAAAACCGCAAGCTCCAGACACTGGCGCTCGTCTTTGCCCAGAACATCCAGCGCGGATCTAACCCGTCGCCAGTCGTCCAGCGCCATCACTCGCGCGTCCTCCATTTCCTCGGGCGGTGCATGCAGATGAATCGGCACCACCCGCGAGGAATCCCGCTTACCCCGGTGCCGGTAACGCAAGCGGTCGATGCAGTATCCGCGCATCACTCCAAAGGCCCAGACGAAGGGCGGCGAAAGTTTCGGATCATAGTCCACCGAGCGGTGCCACATCCGGATGAACGTGTCCTGCACCGCCTCTTCCGCCTCCCGCCGGTCGCCTAACATCCGGCAGGCGATTCCTAACAAAATCGGACTCCACAGACCGTGCAATTCGCTGAGTGCCGAGCTGTCTTGCTTGGCCATCCGTGCGAGCAAGGCAATGGCCTCACCCGTCCCATCTTCACCCAGACCGGCGGGAAAACGGGGAACCGGAGTGGGTTCGGATTCGATCATGGATGGCGCGTTGAACATGAAGATCCAGCGGTTTGGAAAAACTCTGCTTCAATGATCCGTGATTTTTCGCGGATTGGCCCATGTTATTTCCTCCCAGCAGGAAAAAACTCATCCCTTGCCGTTCGCATAGGGCTGGCTTTAACTCCGGCCATGCACGAAGAAATCAAACTCACTCGCGAAGTCAACGCCATCCAAATCCCGAGTGGCGACACGCTCACCCTGCCTGCGGGGACTGCGGTATTCATCACCCAACGCCTCGGCGGCACCTTCACCGTGGCCACTTCCCAAGGCCTCGCCCGGATTTCCTCACAAGACACTGATGCCCTCGGCGTGAACCCCGAGGAAGAGGCTAAGAAGCAAGCGGAAGTCGTCCGGCTCAAGGACGCTCCCTTGGAAGAACAAGTTTGGAATCAACTCAAAGGCGTCTATGACCCGGAAATCCCAGTGGACATCGTCAATCTTGGACTCGTTTACGACTGCATCATTGAGGAAGCAGCGGGGAAAAAAACCGTCGCCGTGAAAATGACCCTCACCGCCCCCGGATGCGGCATGGGGCCGGTGATCGCCGCCGATGCCCAAGCCAAAATCATGACCATCGACGGCATCGACGACGCCCGCGTCGAGTTAGTCTGGGACCCGGCTTGGAATCAGGAAATGATTTCCGAAGAAGGTAAAATGAAGCTTGGGATGATCTAACGAGGCCGACTATTTACCCAATGCCTTATCAATCTTCTCTCCGGCTTTTTCGACTGGCCCCTTGGGATCCACTGCATCTTTGACATTTTCTATCGCCTTGTCCAAGTGGTCGCCCGCTTTTTCAGCCGGGCCTTTTTCACGGCAGGATACGAATGGCAGCAGGGATAACGACAACAATAGCGATAATTTCATAATTTGTTAGGTTGGTATGATTTGAATTCTGATCCATTTCACGCTTTGTGAAAGCTGACACGCTAGATCGGCTTTGTCATTGAGCTTGTTGAAAATTCACCTTAGCCCGAAATCTCCCCATCACGGGTGACTTCCCTGCTGCTGGTTCCCTTTTTGTTTCCCTTGTGGCTTGCCGCCTTGCTGGTGATTGACCGGCTGACTGCCCTGCTGGTGGCTGCCCTGCTGGTGACCGCCCTGCGGTTGGCCGCCCTGCGGTTGGCCGCCCTGTTGGTGATTACCATGCTGGTAGTTGCCTTTGGGATAGTTACCAGACTGATAGGCTCCGTGGTACTCTGCGCTCTGGTAGCTTCCGCCATAGTATCGCCCACCCCGATAATAGCCGCCGCCATAGTAGCCGCCGCCATAGTAGCGACCGCCATAGTAACCTGGACCGTAATAACCCGGGCCATAATAACCGATGCTATAAACACCCGGATAGTAGTAGCTATGATCGTTGCCGATAGCATATCCCACAGCCCCTGCCGCCACCACGCCCGCCACCGCCAAGCCAGGATCTACTGATTGCACCGGTCTGCCCTGCGCGTCATAGGTCGTCATGCAACTCACGCTGGAACCCACACAAGCCACCACTGCGGACAAGGCGGCCAGCCGTATCATAGAAAATTTATTTTTCATATTCCTACTGACGTGCGGTTCGTTTGAATATTCAACCTTCTTTTCAATTATTTGCGCCGACCTCACGATTCCGGCTCACGCCCGCCGGATTTTCCCGCTCGCTGTTAGAGGCAATTCATTCACGAATTCCACTCGCACTGGCACTTTGTAAGTCGAGAGAAATCCACGGCACCAGCCTATCAACTCGCGTGCAGCTAGCATTTCCCCAGCTTGCAAAATCACCTCCACCGCTGGCACCGTCCCGAGCACTGCATGAGGTTGCCCAATCACCCGGCAGCGCCGCACCGCCGGATGTCGATCGATCACCGCCTCCACTTCCTCAGGGAAAACCTTCATGCCGCCCACATTCATCACGCTCTTTTTGCGACCGCGCAAATACACCCGACCCGCAGCGTCCGTCACCGCTAGGTCGCCCGTGGCAAACCAACCGTCCACGCAAATTTCATCCACCACCTGCCACGGCGAAACATAAGCGTCGAACATCCCTGGCCCCTTGATCCATAGCTCACCCACCGCCCCCACCGCCACTGGCAGGCCTTCCTCATCGCGGAGTTCCACATCATAGGCCGGCAGCGGCCTGCCCACTGCCGTCGGACAGTCCCCCGCCCCGCCGGTATTGAGTAGAGGTAGGCCGATCTCAATGATCCCTAACCCCTGGACCAGCGGCTTCCCGAATCGCCTCCGGAAATCCCGCGCCGTCTCAACCTGCAACGGGGCTGCCGTGGTGACCGCAAGCCGCAAGTCCGGCCACCGGTAGTCGCCCTGATCCGCCGCTAGCAGCGCGTGGTGAAAAGGTGCGCCGTAGATCACCGTCGCCCGCGTCGCTCTAGCAGTTTCTAAAATTTCCGCTGCCAGATGCGCTGTTCCTAACACCGTACAGGCTCCGTGATAGAGATACAAAATAATCGACACCGCGAAATGATGGGCCATCGGCAGCAACCACAGCACGCGATCCCCCGGCCCGATTTCCAGCGCCGCGTTCGCGGCGACGATCCGCTCCCGCAGTTTCCCATGACTCAGCAGCACCCCCTTGCTCCGTCCCGTCGTCCCCGAACTGAAGCGGATGAACGCCGGATCAAATGTTGAAAACTCCGCCTCGTTTTTCAGTTCCGCCATCTCAAACGCCACCCAGTCCGGACCGCTCGCCCGCCCCGTCACGACTCCACACAAGCCCGTCCGCTGGATGATTTCCTGCCGCTCCGCCGCCGTCAGCTCTTCTGCCAGTGGCACCAAACACCCACCCGCTTTCAAAATCGCCAGGGCCAATACGATGTAATCCACCCCATTGCCACAAGCCAAGCCCACTCGCGAAACTCCGTCCTGCCGGAAGCCCTTGCACCGATCCAGCCACGCTGCGGCCACGGACACCCGTTCCAGCAATTCGCCGTAAGTAAGTGTCACCCCGTCCGCCACCAATGCCGGGCGCTCCGCCGTTGCCCGTAAGGCGATTTGATCCACGATGTTCACGCGGCCACACCCTACCAGCCGACACCACCGCCGACAAGATTTCATCGAACCCACGAGTTTGATCGACGGACAAGGCGGATGATCCGCATCGTGAAACCATCCGCATGAAGTTCTGTAGTTGCAGGCTTTACGTTCTGCCTAAAGTGACCCGCTCCCTAGAACCCAACCACCGCACCCTTGCCACCCATCTCTTGGAGTCTGGCACTGACATCCGCACCGTTCAGAGTCTCCTCGGTCATGCCGACGTCTCCAACACCATGATTTACCTCCACGTCATGAAAGGTCCGGGCGCGGGAGCTCCCAGCCCCCTGGACCAGCTCTGAACCGATAAAATATCCCCATATCCTGATTTACCGCTGATTTACCGCTTGGCTCGCCAGCATGAATACCTTATCAAATGTCCATGAATGGGGTAGCTAAAATTCGTACTTCCGGGTCGGTTTTCCCCCTGATCACCGACCAGTTGGTTAACACCCCCAAAACCCGACCGGTCGTTCAATAATACTGTTAGCCTTCACTTCCATTATGCCGCAAGACCATATCACAACGAAAGGCATTACAGTCGTCGACGCCGCAGGTCGCCCAAGGATTATTATGGACGGCGGTTGGGAGGATGGCTTCGAACAGAGCGAACAAAACAGAACGCAAATACAATGAAAAATGGCTCCGACGCTTGGGATCGAACCAAGGACCTAGTGATTAACAGTCACCCGCTCTGCCGCTGAGCTACGTCGGATTTTGCGCCTTACGGACGCGGGCGGACGATGGGATTCTCCGCCCGCCTGATGCAAGGGAAAAAACCTCTCCCTGCTAAAAAGACCCTTCCCTTGATATTTCGGCCCACGGTGCGGAAGGCTAGCCACCTGCCGCCAGCGTGACGATTTCCACCCGTGCGCCAGCACCGATACGGGCGATCGCGTAGTCACGGGGAAAAACCGCTTCCTCGTTCAGTTCCACCACCACCGGCTTGCCGCCGAAGCCGAGGCTTTCCAATAATTCGAGCAGCGAGATTTCGCTCCCGATTCCGTGCGGCTGGCCATTGAGTTGGATGATTATGTGTGGATTTTTCACCGCCATTGCGCGAGTTGTTCTGGAAACGGGCAGTCCTTGCAGTCTGAGAAATCTTCGAGGCAAAAATCCTGATAGACCTGGAGCAGTGCCTGGTGGTGACACACTCGCCGCAGCCACGGGGCTGCGGCTTTTGACGAGCCGAAGAGCCGCAGCGAGCAACGTTTCACTTTGTCGTTGGCGGCGGAGTTCCGTAATTTGGCATAACTTTGATAGCTCATGCCATCCTCGTGCATCGCCAGCGGGGCCAGATGGTTTGCGATCAATTCCAGTGCCCGGTCCCGGCCAAACAAGGCCACCCGCTGCTTCGCAAGCGCCGAGGTGAGGGTATGCCGATGCGTCCAGAACTCATGCTCCAGCGTTTGTAAAAAATCGATTACCGGCTTTGCGGCAAAGGGTCGGACCAGGGCCAGCCGCCGGTATTGTGGCCACACTTTCATCAGCGCCGAGAGTGCGCCCACCCGGCGGTGCGGATGATTGGCCGGGCGTTGGGCGTGGGTCTGCCATGGGATCGCACGGTCCGGCGTGGCCTCGTAGCATGCCCGGTTTTTCCACCACGTATCCCACAGTCCGCGCAAATAGTCGCGGGTATCCGGCGGGGCCTGTTCGTGCAGATCGGAGGAGAGGAAACCCGCAGTCCCGAACAAAACCGCCTCTGCTGCCGCGTCGTCCGCCTTGAGTAGGGCTAGTGGCGCGCGTTGGGCTAACAGCCGCATTGCCAGCGCGTTGCCCCGGTAGCCCAGCGTCTCCGCCGTGGCTTGGAACAAGGCTGCATCCCAACCGTGCGCGTCCGCCGTCCGCAGCCAGCGCGACGCCTTCCCGTTCGCGCGGAAAACCGCAGCCTCGTCTAACAAGCGTTCGATCGCCCCCAACGGCAGATTTTTCAGCGGAAACACACAACGCCCCGGATGTGCGATGGCCACCTCGCGCTGCGGGCGGTTCATCGCGTCCGATAGCTGCATTTCCGTAATCACCACCTGCGGAACTTCGCCATGATCGCAGGTCCGGGTAAATGGCCGCCGCGCATCCGCCTTGAAAACCACGTGCAGCACCACATCCCGGAACGCCGGATTCTCGGCATGGCCGTGCGCCTCCCAATCCCCCGCCTGAGGGTCCAGTTCCAGCGGCCCGGTCCGGAGTTCGCCGTCGATTTCCACCGCCGCTTGAATAAAATCCGGCCCCGCACCCCGGTTCCACTCGCCGAACTGTATAATCCTAACAGCCTTTCCGGTCGTCGTTCGGAACACTCTGCCAAGCGTCCCTGCGAACCATAGGGCCTGCAATTCCAACTCCGGCGGTAGCCCGCCCGCTACGGTCTCCGCGAACGCCAGCGGGGGATGCCAAACCGATTCTAGCAAATAAGCGTAAGTCATGATCTCAGCCAGGGTTGCTCAGGGTTTCTTGATGACCGGTGGCTTCGTCGGATCCGCCGGTGGTGGCGGCGGCGGGTCTAGAATATCCAGCCAGCCCTTCAACGACTCCGCCTCAGGCAAATCGCCGTAGGCCGTTTGCGCGTCCCGCAAGCCACGCACCGCGACATCCTTGCGGTTCGCCGCCCGGTCCAGCGCCACCAACTCCAGATCCTGCCGCAGTTTGTCCTCCATTTTTACGAAAAACCACTTCGCCCGGCGGAAACACCGCGCCGCACCCTCCGGGTCTTTCCTCTCTATCAAATCCAGCCCCGCCGCCTCCGCCAGCGTCCCGCTCTTCATCCGCTCCGCCGCTTTTTCCAACTGCTTCTCGCGCTCCAAGGGGTTGTTCTTCCACTCCGCCGCCGCAGCCCGCAGCGCGCGGAATTCCAAATCCCCCTCCTGCTTCACCCCGCCGCCGTCCAAATGCTGATAGGGGCGATAGAGCGGATCGCCTAACACCACCGCCTGCCACGACGCCACCGGCATCGCCATCCAACAAGCCTCGACCCAAGTAAAGCCATCGAGCAGGCGTTGCTGGAGGATGCCGAAATCATGCGTGAGGTGCAAATACGGCTCATAGACATTGCCAATCGTCACCGCTGCCCCGCGTTCTAACAGCGGGGCACTCCAGTTCTTTGTGCTGTCCGTCAATTGCTCCGCGCTGAACGAATGCAAGTGCATCGCCACCGCGCCTTTGCGAAATTGAAAGCGGCTGTTCAAAAACGGCCCGCTCACCTGATAGTCATACCAGCCGTAATAGAGTGCCGCCTCAGTCATTGGATAGTTCTTCGGCAGGGTGTCGTTGAAGCGGTCCACCACCGTCGGGATACTGCTCGCGAGGTCCGCCTTCACCACGGTTTCCAGCCACTCGTCGCCTTGCGGAAATTTGTTAGCGATGTCCACATAGGCCCGCCCCCACAACCCGGTTTTCTCCACCTCCAACGTGTCCCGGATCATCCGCTCGCAGGTCGCCATAGTCGGGGCGTCGATCCGTGCGGTCAGGACCATGTAAGGCAGTCGCGCCTCGGAAAACGTCCGCTCTGACTTGTAAAATTTATTCTGCAACACACCTTCCATCGGCAGACCCTCCACGCCGAACAACGCCAGTTCCGAGTCCACTGCGGCCTCATCCCGCACGGCGATGGGATTCGCCACCGGCGCGGGCGGCGCAGCTCCCGGTGCCGCCGCTTTTTCCGGCGGTTTCGGCTTTGGCATGATCCGCAGCGGCACCCCGCGCATCGTCACCAGCACCTGAATGCGGTTCATGACTGGCACCAGTACGCCGCCGGTTTCGGTCTGCCGCTTCCACCACGCCCGCGACTCGAACTCGTGGCGCAGCGGTGTTAGAATCCATTTTTCATAATCCTCGCGCGAGATGTCCGCCGTCACCGGCATGTCCAAGCCAATCATATTTTCCACCGGGATCTCCCGTGCCGCCCGGTATTCCTCGGCCAGCTTCCGGGATTCAGGAACCGCCGCGTTGAAAAGCACCGCCACCGCCCCTGGCAGGATCTCGCCCCACACCACCGACAGTATCCCCTCCAGCAGCAGCAAACCCACGACCCACATTCTCATGCCCGCGATCATGCCCGTATCCCCGTCCCATGCAAGACTCAGCATGGTTTTAAAGCGAAATCCGCAACCCATCCCACGCCATCCGCACACCCGGCGGGAGTTTTTCCTCCCACGCCGCATGCTCGTATTCGTGAGTCAGATGCGTCAACCACGTCTCCCCAGCCCCCATCGCCGCCGCCGCCGCCAGCGCCTCCTCCAGCGAAAAATGCGTCCAATGCGGCACCGTCCGTAGCGCATCCACCACCAGCACGTCCACGTTTTCTATCAGCGCCATTGTCGGCTCGGGAATCCGCTTCACATCCGGCAGATAAGCCAGTCGCTTCCCACTGCCGCATTGAAATAAAAATCCCACGGTTTCCACATTCCCATGCTCTACCGGCAGCGGCGTCACCACCAACTCTTCATAAGCGAACGGCCCCTCGATCAAGCGCGCCTCAGGCCAGACATAGCCTTCCTTCCGCGGCTCTTCGTCGAAGGCCCAGCCATACATACCCCGCAAAATCCCCATGCAGCCCGCCGTCGCGTGCAAGGGTAGTTTCTCCTTACGCCGCCAGCAAAAAGCCCGCAACTCATCGAAGCCCGCCACATGATCCAGATGCCCGTGCGTATAAATCACCGCGTCGATCTCCCGCAGATTTTCCCGCAGCGCCTGCGTCCGCAGATCCGGCCCCGTGTCCACTAACAGCGTTCGTCCCCCACCCTGCACCACTACCGAGGCGCGCGTCCGCTTGTCCCGCACATCCGCCGAGCGGCACACCGCACAATCGCACCCGATCACCGGCACCCCCACCGATGTCCCCGACCCCAAAAATGTTAAGGAAAAATCCGCCACGCCCGCATTCTACACATCCCGCCCAAACCCGCAACCCTACGCACCCGGCGTAAAAAATTCCCGCCCCGTTTCGCTTGTCATGCCCTGAACACATTGCCAGCCTCGCAGCCGATGAAGCGCGTGATCATCCACACCGACGGCGGCTGCAAGGGAAACCCTGGACCGGGCGGGTTCGGCGTGGTGATGGTGTGTGGCAAACACCGCAAGGAATTGTCCGCAGGCTATCGACTGACGACTAACAACCGGATGGAACTGCGGGCCGCCATCGCGGCACTGGAGACTCTCAAAGAGCCATGCGATGTCGAACTTCACTCGGATTCCAAATACCTGATCGACGCGATTGCCAAGCACTGGATCACCGGTTGGAAAAAACGCGGCTGGAAAACAGCGGCCAAGCAACCGGTGAAAAACCAAGACCTCTGGCTGCGGCTGTTGGCGGTGATCGCAGATCACAAAATCGACTGGCGCTGGGTGAAAGGCCATGCCGGCCACACGGAAAACGAACGCTGCGACGAACTGGCGAATCTCGCGATCGCAAGCGTTGGACTGATAGAAGACGTCGGCTTCGAGGCGTCTCGCAGTTAGAAAAAGCACCGCCCGGGGATTTCCGATGCGAGCCCAAGTTAGAACCACTGCGACATGGTGTATCAAACCCATGCGACCGATCAGGGTGCGCGGCGCATGGCGAGCGGCTTGCCACTCGTCGCGCCGACTGCCCAGAGCGTCCCGTCGGGCGCGGTGGCGGCGGCATTGAAATAGCCGAATGTTGGCCCAATCGTCTCGGGCTTGAAACCAGTCGCGTCGCGATGTCCGATGGCTGGACTGGCGAACGAGGTGCCGGGGACCAGCCCGCTGCCGACCGTCATAAACGTAGATTTCACCGCAGTCGTTGCGTCAGCCCAGCTTGCGCCATCGCTTGTGTTAGCGATGATCTGTGGCGGTGAAACATCGAGCCGGATCGCGAGTCCGCCACTGTTGGTGTAGCCGAGGGCGAGCACCCGTTTTCCTAGCCCTGCGACACGAGTTAAATGGCCACCAGTCGGAAGCGTACCTGGTGCCATCAGGACCGACCAGACGCCCCTCACCCCCTTGAGCACGAAGCCTCCCTGATCGCAATTTCCTACGGCATAAACGGTGCTGGCGTTGACCGCATAGACACCCGTGAGTTCCATGTGGCCGGTCCCCGGTGCCGGACGACCGGGCAGCGTAACGATCCAATTAGAACCATTGTAAATCTCGATAAGCGGGCTCTCATAAAAGTCGCCAGTTAGAACAACTGCCCCCACTGCCCACAGCCTTTCGCCAAAGTGCGTCACGTCATACAGCACGTTGCTGCCGGTGCTGGCATTGGCCGAAATCATCGCCGTCCACTGCGTCCCATCGTAGTGCAGAATCCGCGTGCGGTTGATGCGAGTACCAGGAGTGGCCGACCAACCAACGGTGTAAATTGACGTGTCCGAAACTGCGGTGATGCCCTGAAGGAAATTTACGGCGGGGGCAGCCTCGATGTCAGGTGCCGCCACCGGCTCGAACAGAGTGCCATTGAAGCGCATCACGTTCGTTCGGAACTCCACCGCGCCAGGCAGATAAGCCACCCGGTAGCCCGTGGCCCAGACCGTGCCGTTCGGGGTGATTGCCATATCCTCGAAATAGCCGTCCTGCCCGCTCGGCAGGATCGAGCTGACTGAAGACCATGAGGAAACGGTCGTGGCTACCTGAGTCTGAGCGACGACCGGTACGGTGAAGAGAAGCATCAGCCGCGCCAGAAGAGACCAGGGAAAATGTGCCAGCTCTTGGATTTTAACTGAATTCGTGAGGCGGTTCGGGATCATGGTATAAGATTTGAGCTTTGATTCATCTCCTGCTCCTAGCTCATTTCCAGCCGCCCCGCCAGCGGAAAGCGGCGTGTCCGACATGCTTCGGCGGTGGTGCCGCCATTTTCTCAATGTCTGACAGTATCCGCTTGGGTTTCGCGCATTTTTCCGAAACCGCTCTTGTCCGCAGGCTTGTCCCCGCCTTACGTTTGCCCAACCTCTACCAAGCGTGTCCCTTTCCTCCCCCACCACCCACATCCTCGGAGTCCTTCCGTCGCGTTGGGGCTCCACCCGTTTTCCGGGCAAACCGCTGCATCTCATCGCCGGAAAACCCTTGATTCAGCACGTTTGGGAGCGCTGTCGGCAATGCTCGCTGCTGGATGAAACCATCGTCGCGACCGATGACATGCGGATTCGAGACGCCGTGTTGGCCTTCGGTGGCAAGGTCGCCATGACCTCGCCGGACCATCCCACCGGCACCGACCGTATCGCGGAGGCCGTTAGAGCGGTCTCCAAGGCCACCCACATCATCAACATCCAGGGCGATGAACCGCTAATCGACCCCGCGTTGATCGACGAACTCGCCGCCGCGATGATCGCAGATCCCACGCTCGACATGGCCACCGCCGCCAACCCGCTCGATCCATCCGACCCAGCGGTGCGAGATCCGAACGTGGTAAAAGTCGCCGTCACCCTCGATGGCCGGGCGCTGTATTTCTCCCGCTCGCCCCTCCCGTTTTTCCGCAATCCCGTCGCCGGCCTGCCAGTGCTCCGCCACAAGGGCATCTATGCCTATCAGCGCAGTTTCCTCGAACGCTTCGTCACCTGGCCGCCCTCACCATTGGAAATGGCCGAGTCGCTCGAACAACTCCGCGCCCTCGAAAACGGAGCCACCATCAAAGTTCTTCTAACATCCGACACCTCGCCCGGAGTCGATACTCCCGAACAAGCTCGCGAAATCGAAAGGATGTTAAAGGTTATGAGTTAGAAGTTATGGGTGAAGATTTTACTTCGTCCCTCCTTTTCCATTCATAACCAATAACACTTAACCAATAACTTTTAGCAAAATCATGAAATACATATTCGTCACCGGCGGCGTCGTTTCCTCCCTCGGCAAGGGCCTCGCCGCAGCCTCCATCGGCACGCTGCTAGAACATCGCGGGCTGACGACGCTGATGCAGAAATTCGATCCCTATCTGAATGTCGATCCGGGTACCATGTCACCCTATCAGCATGGCGAGGTCTATGTCCTCGACGATGGCGCGGAGACCGATCTCGATCTCGGCCACTACGAGCGTTTCACCTCTGGCGTGCTCTCGCGGATGAACAATCTAACATCCGGTCAGGTTTTTGATACCGTCATCAAAAAGGAACGACGCGGTGAGTTTCTCGGGAAAACCGTCCAATTCATCCCCCACGTCACCGATGAGATCAAACTCCGGATGCACCAGGTCACGGAGAATAATCCCGAAACCGACGTCCTCATCACCGAAATCGGCGGCACCGTCGGCGACATGGAAGGCCTGCTGTTCATCGAGGCGCTGCGCCAGTTCGCGTTAGAAGTCGGCAAGGAAAATGTCTGCTTCATCCACGTCACCCTGCTGCCGTATATCAAGGCCGCGGGTGAGGTGAAAACCAAGCCCACCCAACAATCCGTGGCGAAACTCCGCGAGCTCGGCATCCAGCCGGACATCATCATCTGTCGCACCGAGGCGGATCTGGACGAGGACAACCGCAAAAAAATCGCGATGTTCTGCAATGTCGAACGCAAGAACGTCGTCGCCTTCCGCGACGTGGCGCACACGATTTACGAATGCCCGCTCGATCTGCGGCGCGACAAGATCGACCGCCTCGTGGTGGACAAGCTCGGCCTAGGCCACACGCCATCGCCCGCACTTGAGGATTGGGAAAGATTTGTCCAACGCGTGATTCATCCGAAACATAAAGTCACCATCGCCGTCGCGGGTAAATATATCGAACTTCAGGACGCCTATAAATCCATTTACGAATCCCTGATTCATGCCGGTGCCCATCATGATACCAAAGTGCATATTGTCCGTGTGGAAGCGGAAGCCATCGAAGACCACGGCGCGAAGTCAGTCATTGGCGATGTCGATGGCATCCTCGTCCCCGGCGGCTTCGGCGACCGCGGGATCGAAGGAAAAATTCAAGCAGCAAGATATGCCCGCGAGAACAAGATTCCCTACTTCGGCATCTGCCTTGGGATGCAAATCGCGACCATCGAATACGCCCGAAATGTGTGTGGCCTGAAGGGCGCGAATTCCACTGAGTTTAACAAAGGGGCCAAGTATCCAGTCATCTGTTTGCAGGAAGAGCAGAAAGGCATCGAAGATATGGGAGCCACCATGCGCCTCGGCTCCTGCGAGTCCATCCTCTTCACCGGCACCAAGGCCGCCGATCTCTATGGCAATATCGAACGCATCCACGAGCGCCACCGCCACCGGTATGAATTCAACTCGGACTATCAGGAACGCTTGCAGGACGCCGGCTTAGTAATCTCCTCCGTTTCTGCAGAGGCCGGGCTCGTGGAAATCATCGAACTGCCCGAGCACCCGTTTTACCTCGGCGCACAGTTTCACCCCGAGTTCCAATCCAAGCCGAACCACCCGCATCCGCTCTTCGCCGGGTTCGTCGCAGCCGCGCTCGAACACTCGCAGAAATAAGGCGCCCCGGTCTGTTCCTAGGGTCTGTTCGCCCCTGCCGATGTTGCATTACCTGAAAGACCGCCGGGACGAGTTCTCGTAAAAGCCCAGCCATGCGCAAAATCCTGACTCTCCTCCTCCTTGGCACCATCGCCGCCAGCGCCGCCCCGCTCCAGAAGGAGACTATCGCCGATGGATTTCACGATCCGATGTCCATGGCACCCGCCCCGGATGGCGATGTGTATGTGGTCGAGCGCGAGGGCCGCATCCTGCGCATCCGCCCGTCAACCGGTGGCGTGTTTGAAGTCGCAAATATGGTCGTCTCCGCCCGACGTGCCAGCGATGCCAAGAGTCCGTATGCGGCCGAGGATGGACTCCAAGGCATCGCGCTCGACCCGGATTTCGCGAAAAACCAACGAGTTTACCTCTACTACAGCCACCCGGAGAAAGTGGAGGACCGCCTTTCCCGCTTCACCCTGCGCGATGGAAAGCTCGATCTCTCCACCGAGCTCGTCTTGATCGAGGTGCCTTTGGAGCGCTCCGACCTCGTCTGCCATCACGGCGGCTCGGTCCAGTTTGGCCCGGATGGGTTGCTCTACTTGAGCATCGGCGACAACACGAATCCCTTTGAGAGCGACGGCTACGCCCCTATCGACAACCGCCCGGACCGAACCCCGTGGGATGCCGAACGCAGCGCCGGCAACACCAATGACCTGCGTGGGAAAGTCCTCCGCATCCGCCCCAACGAGACCGGCTACGACATCCCGACTGGCAACCTTTTCCCGAAAGGCACCGCGAAGACGCGCCCGGAAATTTACGCTATGGGCTGCCGGAATCCCTTCCGCATATCCATCGACCCAGAGAACAGCATCGTTTATTGGGGCGAAGTCGGTCCAGATGCAGGCAAGGAATCGGCGCGGGGTCCCGCCGGCCATGACGAGATCAACCAAGCCCAAGCCGCTGGAAATTTCGGCTGGCCCTTCCTCGTCGCGAACAACAAGCCCTACCCCATCTACGACTTCGCCTCAGGCAAGCCCGGCCCCATGACCGACCCTGCGGCCCCGCGTAACCCGGGAATTCGCAACACCGGCCTCAGCGTGCTGCCACCTGCCGTGCCCGCCTTCATTTGGTATCCCTATGCCGAGAGCCCAGAATTCCCTATCATGGGCAAGGGCGGCCGTTGCGCCATGGCCGGTCCCGTGTTCTATCACGACCCCGCCCGCAAATTCAACCTGCTGCCAAAGGAGGATGACCACACTCTGCTCATCTACGAATGGAGCCGTGGAAAAATCTGGAATGTCAAACTCGGCCAAGACGAAAAACTCCAAAGCCTCAAAGTTTTCGATGAGGGACTCACTCATCCGATGGACATGGAAATGGCGGCGGATGGCAGCCTCTTAATTCTCAGCTACGGCAAGAATTGGTATTTCAACAACGACGGCAAACTCCTCCGCGTCCTGCCGCCAACGACAAACCACTCGCCCGTCATCGCCATTGGCCCAGTCGCGGGCAAGGACCGCACCTTCACCGTCACCTCCGCCACCGATCCCGACAATGACAAACTAACAGTCACCTGGTGGCTCACCACCGGAGCCACCGAACGCCAGCTCGGCACCGGCTCCACCATCACCCTTCCCGCACACGAAGGCAGCGAAATTCGGGCCGTCGCCACCGATGGGAACAGCCCGCCCGCCGTCGCTCGCCTCTCACTGGTCAAAGAAAAAGCCGCCCCCGAGCTGCAACTCAATCTCGTCGGCAAGCCCGACGCCCTCGCTTTTGGTCAAGACGTCGCTTTCACTCTCACGAGTGCCACCGCACCCACCGCTGCCCAAGTCAGTGTCCGCGCCCGTTACATTCCCGCGACCGGGCACGATGCGGGTGGGCCGCAGTTTTCCCCAACCACTACCGCCCTCGTTACTGCCAATCTATGCCTCGCCTGTCATCAGGTGGACCAAAATTCCGTGGGCCCGAAATACGTCAATGTCGCCCTCAAATATCGCGGCCATCCCGAGGCCCTCGACTATTTGAAAAACAAGGTCAAGGCCGGTGGCAAGGGGGTCTGGGGCGAGGTTCCGATGCCACCTCAGATCGCCCTCAAAGACAATGACGCCGACACCATCCTGCGCGCCATTCTCGGTCTAGCAGAAGGTGTTAGTGAAATCAAAGGCAGCCTGAATGGCACACTCCAGCTCGCCCCGAAGCCTGCCAACGCAGAACCCGGAGGTGCTTGGGAATTCACCGCAGAGGTCCCTGGTTTCGCCTCCGCGAAGTTCCGTGTCGCCGCAAAGTGAGTCGAATCGACATGCTCCACCCCGGATTCCTACGCGACAGGAAAAACGCCAGATCTAACATAGATTTATGATTTTCAGTTCCACAGCGGCCGCGCCACTTGTCACGCTTGATGGAGTGGAGTGGCCTTCATTCGCTGGTTTTCCTGCCCTTGGGTTTAATCGTTCCTGGCCTTGCGACTTGGGGCATGATGGTCGTGCTGCGCAAAGCCGAGCGGGTGACGCGGGCGCGTGAAATGGTAATGTGAATGCCACATTGCGGTGAAAGGTTTCCGGCATGATCATGGCGCGGGTTCGAGCCCATTAACAATCATGAGCCATTGCTGTCATACCGGACACGATCACGCCGAGGTAAAGCCATCAGCCGGAGCGAAGTATTGCTGTCCGATGTGTTCAGGCGTGGAGTCGGACAAGCCGGGCGCTTGCCCAAAATGTGGGATGGCCTTGGAGCGGAATCCGACATGGAAGGCGGATACGCGGACGCTTTACACCTGTCCGATGCACCCGGATATCGAGCGGGATGGGCCGGGCGTTTGTCCGATCTGCGGGATGGCGCTGGAGTCGAAGTCGATGTCTGAGGCGGAAACCGACGACGGCGGAGAAGTTGAGATGCAGGGAAAATTGTGGCTGGCCGGAGCATTCGCGCTGCCGGTATTGCTGCTGGCAATGGGGGAAATGCTGCCATTTTTACAAATGCATACCATGACCTCCGGATGGGTGCAGATGGTCTTGGCGACGTTGGTGGTGGCGTGGCCGGGCGGGTTTATTTTCGTTAGAGCATGGCGGTCATTAGAAAACCGCAGTTTGAATATGTTCACGCTGGTCGGGCTGGGAGTGGGAGCCGCGTGGCTCTATAGCACGGTGGCCTTGCTTCGACCCGGTTGGTTTCCACACGGCGTGGGACATGGCGGAACTCCGCTCTACTTCGAGGCGGCGGCGGTGGTGTCGGCGTTGGTGATCCTCGGCCAATTGCTCGAAGCCCGGGCCCGCGCCAAGACCGGTGAGGCCATGCGGGCGCTGATGCAATTGGCGGCGAAAACTGCTCGCCGCGTGGTTGCGGGCAATGAGCAGGATGTGCCGTTAGACGAGGTGGTGCCAGGCGATTTCCTACGGGTGCGACCCGGCGAAAAAATCCCAGTGGACGGCGTGATCACCGAGGGCGCAAGCACGGTGGACGAGTCGATGATCACCGGCGAGGCGATGCCGGTGGCGAAAAAAACCGGCGATCCCGTGACTGGCGCGACGATCAATCAGACGGGCGCGTTTCTCATGCGAGCGGAGAAAATCGGTGAGGAAACTCTGTTAGCTCGAATCGTGGAAATGGTGACGAACGCCCAACGCAGCCGCGCACCGATCCAGCGACTAGCAGATCAGGTTTCCGGCTGGTTCGTCCCGGCAGTGGTGCTGGTGGCGTTGCTGACCTTCGCGGCGTGGCTGATGTGGGGACCAGAACCGCGCCTGGCTCTTGCAATTTCCAATGCCGTCGCGGTGCTCGTCATCGCCTGCCCCTGCGCCCTCGGTCTAGCGACCCCGATGTCGATCCTGGTCGGCGTGGGCAATGGCGCGCGGCTGGGCGTGCTCGTGCGCGATGCGGCGGCACTGGAGCGGGCGGAAAAAATCACCCATCTCGTCACGGACAAAACCGGCACTCTAACGGAAGGCCATCCGGTTGTTAGGAAAATCGTGACCGCGGAAGCCGGGCGGGAAGATCAAGTCCTCGTACTGGCCGCCGCACTGGAGCAACTGAGCGAGCATCCGCTGGCGCGGGCTATCATGGACCGGGCGGACAAGTTACCGCTGCCCAAAGTGAAGGATTTCCAATCCGTGACGGCAGCGGGGGTGTTTGGCCAAATCGATGGAGCCTTGGTGCAGGCGGGCAACCTGACTTGGCTGACATCACAAGGCATCGCGATTTCCCCAGCACTGGGAGATCAGGCAAAAGACTTGCAGGAACAGGCGCATACGGTGATCTGGATTGCCGAAAACGCGGCAATCAGCGGCTTCATCGCGGTGGCGGATCCGATTAAAAAATCCTCGCCGGAAGCCGTGAAAAAGCTTCACGCGATGGGTCTTAAATTGGTGATGCTCACCGGGGACAATGCCCAAACCGCACAAGCCGTGGGCCGCGAACTTGGCATCGATGACGTGCGCTCGGAACTCAACCCGGAAGATAAACTCGCCATCATCCGCGAGCTGAAAGCCGGGGGCGCGGTGGTCGGCATGGCGGGCGACGGGATCAACGACGCACCCGCACTGGCCGAGGCCGATGTGGGCATCGCGATGGGAACCGGGACGGATGTGGCGATCCAGAGCGCCGGTCTAACCTTGGTGAAAGGCGATCTGCTAGGCATCGTCCGTGCACTGGAACTCAGCCGGGATGTCATGCGAAACATCCGCCAGAACCTGTTTTTTGCGTTTATCTACAATGCGGTCGGCGTGCCGCTGGCAGCGGGGATTTTTTACCCCTTCACCGGTTGGCTCCTCAATCCAATGATCGCGGGAGGAGCAATGGCCCTGAGCAGTGTTTCCGTCATCATCAATGCCCTCCGGTTGCGAGGAGCGGACTAGGGGGCGACAATGGCACCATAAGATTCCGGCCTGCGGTCGCGATAGAACTGCCACGTATTTCTAACTTGCTCGATCATTTCCAAATCGAGATCGGCGACGATGAGTTCCGTCTGGTCCCGACTGCCGACTTTCACCATCTGGCCGCGTGGATCGCAGAAATACGACTGACCGTAAAACTCACCGATGTTCCATGGCGCTTCCATTCCCACACGGTTGATCGCGCCCACAAAATAACCGTTAGCAGCGGCGTGTGCAGGTTGTTCGAGTTTCCACAAATACTCACTGAGACCGGCGACGGTGGCGGAAGGGTTGAACACGATTTCCGCGCCGTTCAGACCAAGGCACCGTGCGCCTTCCGGGAAGTGGCGGTCATAACATATATAAACTCCGATTTTTCCAACAGCCGTCTGGAACACCGGGTAGCCGAGATTGCCGGGGCGGAAATAGAACTTCTCCCAGAACCCCGGATGGCAATGCGGAATGTGATGTTTCCTATATTTGCCGAGGTAAGTGCCATCCGCATCGATCACTGCCGCGGTGTTGTAATAGACCCCCGTATTTTCCACCTCATAGATCGGCACGATGAGCACCATGTTGAGGCGTTTCGCGGTTTCCATCATGAGCTGGGTCGTGGGGCCGTTAGGGATTTGCTCGGTGATGGAATACCAGCGGATTTGCTGTTCGGCGCAGAAATAAGGGCCGTAGAACAACTCCTGGAGACACAGCACCTGCACGCCCTGCGCCGCCGCTTCTTCGATGAGCGCCATGTGCTTGTCGATCATCGCAACACGGATCGCGGCGGGATCGGCATTACCGGTGTGGGTGGAAGTGGCTTGGATGAGGCCGGCTTTGACAAGGCGTGGCATGGTGGTTGATATTTCAGAGTTAAGGACTTGCCGGGGTGGCACGGAATGCGCTTTGATAGCTCCAATCGTGCCAATTCGCGCCTTTGTAAAACCATGATTGCTTCTGAAAATCAAGTCTGCCCGCTCTATATTTCGGGAAAATGGGTCAACATCACCGGAAAAACCGACAGCCCGGTCTTCAATCCCTCGCGCGGAAAAATCATCGCCAGCGTCCCGATGTGCGGCGCGGCGGAGGTCGATTTGGCAGTCGCTTCAGCAAAAGCCGCTTTCCCTGCCTGGCGCGACACGCCGCCGAACGAGCGGGCGCAGGTGTTGTTCCGGGCGAAAATTTTACTGGAAGACGCCTTCGAGGAACTCTGCCTCGGCATCGCCACCGAACATGGTAAAACCCTATCAGAATCACGCGGCGATCTGCGGCGCGGCATCGAGGTAGTGGAATACGCCTGCGGCATCCCCACCCTGCTGATGGGCGAGAGTTTGGAAAACATCGCCCGCGGCATCGACTGCCACACGGACCGTCATCCGTTAGGGGTGGTCGCCGGGATTTGTCCCTTCAATTTCCCCGCCCTCGTGCCCATGTGGATGTGGCCCATCGCCATCGCCTGCGGCAATACTTTCCTGCTCAAGCCGAGCGAAAAAGTGCCTCTAACCATGCAACGAGTGGTCGCCTTGCTAGAAAAATCCGGACTGCCACCCGGCGTGATGAACATCGTCCACGGCGGTCGCGAATGTGTGGATGCGATCCTCGAACATCCCGATGTGAAGGCGATCAGCTTCGTCGGCTCGACCCCCGTGGCCCGTGAAATCCACCGCAAGGGCACGCTTCACGGCAAGCGCGTGCAAGCCGCCGGTGGGGCGAAAAATTTCATCATCCTCATGCCGGACGCCGATGTGGGCCGCACGGTAGAAGCCGTGAAGGACGGGGCTTTCGGCTGCGCCGGAGAACGCTGCATGGCTGGATCTACTGCGGTCGCCGTAGGTGATGCGGGGGAAAAACTGCTGCCCGCCCTGGTGGATCTGGTGAAAGCAATGAAGGTCGGCCCTACGGATGTTAGAGAAACCCAGCCGGACATGGGCGCGGTGATTTCCACAGAGCACAAGACCCGCGTCTCAGGGCTGATCGACGCCGGCGAACGCGGCGGAGCGAAGATTCTGGCAGATGGCCGCGCGACGAAAGTGGACGAGGCCCCGGAAGGATTTTTCCTCGGCCCTACGTTGATCGATCATGTGGAACAAGGCAATCCGCTGATGGAAACAGAAGTCTTCGGCCCGGTGCTGGCCGTGATGCGGGCGAAGACTCTCGATGAATCGATTGATTTAGCTAACAGACAAGCCTTCGGCAATGGCGCAGCCATCTTCACGAACTCAGGGAAGGCCGCGCGCGAGTTCCGCCGCCGGGTGAGCGCCGGGATGGTGGGCATCAATGTGGGCGTTCCCGCACCGCTCGCCTACTTCCCTTTCAGCGGCTGGAACGATTCGTTTTTCGGCGACCTCCACATCCAAGGCAAGGAAGGGGTCGAGTTTTACACCCAACGGAAAACGACCACCACCCGCTGGTTCGGCTTCGGCGATGGGGAAATCTGGGCAAAATAAAAAAACATGAGTCTGCTAGTTAAAAACGGAGAAATAATCACGGCTGAAACGCGATTCAAGGGCGATGTCTTATGCCGCGATGGGATCATCGTCGCAGTCGGTCCGGATCTCGAAGTCCCAGCGGATGCGGAGGTGATCGACGCGACGGGGAAATATGTTTTCCCCGGATTCATCGATCCTCATGTGCATATCTATCTGCCGTTCATGGGGACGTTTTCCAAGGACGACTATGCCACCGGCAGCAAGGCCGCGCTCATGGGCGGGACGACAACTCTGATAGAAATGTGCTGCCCGTCCCGCAGCGAAGACCCGCGCGAGGCGATCCAACTGTGGAAAAGCAAGGCGGCTGGAATTTCATCCTGCGATTATACATTTCACATGGGCATCACGCGTTTTGGTGAAGGCACCGCCGACGCACTGCGGGCCATCGTGGTCGAGGAAGGTATATCATCATTCAAGGTTTTCCTCGCTTACAAGGGCGCGTTCGGCATTGAAGACACCGAACTCTATCAGACTCTATCACTTGCCAAGGAACTCGGCGTGGTGGTGACGGCGCACTGTGAAAACGCGGATCTGGTTTCGGAGACACAGAAAAAACTCGTCGCCGAGGGCAAGACCGGCCCCGAGTGGCACGAGCCCTCGCGCCCGGTCACGGTGGAGGCGGAAGGCTGCCACCATTTGATGACTTTCGCCGAACTAACAGGGGCTGAGGTTTATGTCGTCCACACCAGTTGCATCCCTGCGGTGGAGGCGATCACCGCTGCTCGGAAACGTGGGGTGAAAGTCTTCATCGAGACCGTAGCGCCCTACCTGACACTTGATAGTTCCTACGCGGAGCAACCTGATTTCGAGGGCGCTAAATATGTCATGAGTCCGCCGATCCGCTCGAAGGAACACCAGGATTTCCTTTGGAAATGTCTCGCCGATGGCACCGTGGACACCGTGGGCACCGATCACGCACCCTTCGATTTCGCGACTCAAAAACACATGGGTCATCCCGATGCTGGCAAGTGCGTGGACGCCAGCCTGAAACCGACCGGGAAGGCCGGAAATTTCACCCTCATCCCCAACGGCATCCCGAGCGTGGAGGAGCGCGTGAAACTCCTCTACACCGAGGGCGTCTGCCGTGGCCGCATCGACTTGCAAACATTCGTTCGCGTCGCCAGCACCCGCGCCGCCGAGATTTTCGGACTCTATCCGAAAAAAGGCACCATCGCCGTGGGCAGCGACGCGGATCTCGTGATCTGGGACCCGGAGTGGAAAGGGAAAATTTCCGTCACCACCCACTCGATGGCCACCGATTATTCCGCCTTCGAAGGCCGTGAGGTGTTAGGCCGGGCGGAACTGGTGACCGTTCGCGGAAAAATCATGGTCCGCGATGGTGAATGGACCGGTGACAATGGCTGGGGGAATTTCCTATCACGCAAGCCCAATATCTAACATTGTAACTTCCTTGCAATCCGACCGAAATCTAATCAACGAGGATCTCGCGCCTGTTCCATTGGACCAACGGACGTGGACCATGTGGAGTTACGCCGCGCTGTGGACTTCCATGGCCGCGTGCATTCCCACCTACATGCTCGCTTCCTCGCTCATCGCCGCAGGCATGAACTGGTGGCAGGCTGTCCTAACGGTTTTCCTTGGCAATGTCATCGTGCTGATTCCGATGATGCTGAACGCCCACGCCGGCACAAAATACGGCATCCCTTTCCCCGTTTATTGCCGCGCCTCGTTCGGCACGCTCGGCGCGATCGCCGACTACTTCGTCATCCGCCGCTGCAAGTTAGACACGGCTGATCTCTACCGCGCCGAGGGCATCTACCGTTATCATTCCGGCTTCAGCTACGCGGGGATCGCCGCATTCCTGCTAGCCGCGCTGCCTTGCCTGCCGGGTTTTCTCTTACAAATTGGAGTCTTGGCCAATACCCACCCGACATTCACCGCCATCTATCAGCAGGCGTGGTTTATCAGCTTCGGTCTCGCGTTCGTGCTATATCTGCTTTTCCGCAAACTCTCACCCGCTGTTGTAAAAATCTAACTCACTTAACCCATGGCCAGCTTGCCTCCTTTTGATTATATTCCGAAACCCTACGATGGCCCATCGCCCGAGGAAATTCTCGCGCTGCGCAAGGAATTCGTGAACCCTGCGATTTTTCATTATTATAAAAAGCCCATCACCATCGTCGAGGGCAAGGCGCAGTATCTCTTTGATGAAACCGGCCGGCGCTATCTCGATGGCTTCGGCGGCATCGTGACTGTTAGCGTGGGGCATTGTCATCCGGAAGTCCTCGCCGCCGCCACGCTCCAGAATGAGACAATCAATCACACCACCACGATCTATCTGAATCCGCAGGTCGCGCTTTATGCGAAGGAACTCGCCGCGAAAATGCCGGGCGAACTCAAGGTCTGTTATTTCGTGAACTCCGGCTCCGAAGCCAACGACCTCGCCATCCTCATGGCTCGCGCTTACACGCAGAACTACGATGTCATTGCCCTGCGCAACGCCTATCACGGCGGCAGCCCGAGCGCGATGGCCCTCACCTCCCATCACACTTGGAAATTCAACGTCCCCCATTCCCACGGCGTCCACCACGCGATGATGCCGGACAGCTATCGCGGCCCCTTCGGCATGAATGATCGTGATGCCGGAAAAAACTACGCAGCCGATATTGGCGAGACCGTTCGCTTTGCCACCTCGGGAAAAATCGCTGCCTTCATTGCGGAGTCGATCCAAGGCGTCGGCGGCACCGTGGTTTTCCCGGATGGGTATCTCAAGGAAGCCTACGCCCAAGCCCGCTCGTTCGGCGGACTCTGCATCGCGGATGAAGTGCAGGCGGGCTTCGGCAGGACCGGCACGCACTTCTGGGGATTTGAAACGCAAGGTGCCACCCCGGACATCGTCACCATGGCCAAGGGCATCGGCAACGGTTGTCCTCTAGCAGCCGTCATCACCACCCCGCAAATCGCCAAAGCTCTCGCCACCCGCATCCATTTCAACACCTTCGGCGGCAACCCCGTCTCAATGGCGCAAGGCCGCGCCGTGCTCCGAGTGATCGAAAAAGAAGGACTCCAAAAAAATTCACTCGAAATCGGCGCCTACCTAACAAACGGTTTCCACCTGCTTGCGGCAAAACATTCCATCATCGGCGAAGTCCGCGGCAAGGGACTCATGTTAGGCATCGAACTCGTGAAGGACCGCACCACCAAGGAACCCGCGACCGCCGAGTGCGCTGCCATTTTTGAGCGCTGCAAAGAACTTGGCCTGCTGATCGGCAAAGGCGGACTCTACGGCAACACCCTCCGCATCAAACCCCCGATGTGCATCCATCAAGCAGACGCCGATTTCATGCTAGCAGTCATCGACGAGGCGCTGGCCGAAGTCTGAAAAACGGCATTCAAGCCTCCGCCTGGTTACCCTCAAGCTTGCAATTCCGGTGAATCCACACGCTCTGCACCAGCCCTAACAAAAACATACAGATCACCACGAAAGTTCCTGAATAACTGATGAGCGGCAGCGGAATCCCCGTAATCGGCATGATCAAAATGCACATGCCGATGCTCTCGAAAATATGCGCGAAAAACACCGCAACAATAAGGCATACCAGCAAACGTCCGGACACATCCCGACTGTAAAACGCGACGAACAGCCCTTGGATGAGCAATAGCGCAAAGGCAGTTAGAAGCAGCAGGCTGCCCCTGAAACCGAGTTCTTCTCCGATCACCGCAAAGATGTAGTCGTTGTGCGCCGTTTCACGCGGGATGAAGCCTTTGGCATGGAGCGATCCCTGTTCCACGGTCGCTTTATAGCCCACGCCTTTCCAGCCCGCCTTGCCGATCGCCATGGAAACATTGTAGGGCGCGTAGGCGGCACCATTCGTATCCACTTCCCGGCCTTCCATCATCCGCAGCCAGATATCGATCCGCTCCGGCCCACGTTTGGAAACCAGCGGCAGAACTACGAAATAAAGCAAGGGAAGCACCCCCGCACCGATAAACGCCATGCACGTCAGATACCGAAATGGGATGCCGCCGATCAGCAACGCGACGATCGACACCGGGATCCAAACCAGCGCCGATCCCATGTCGCCCATTTTCATCACCATCAGAAATGGCACCGCCGCCGTCACACCGATGATGCCGATGCGGATGAATGGCGAGGCGAACCAGCGGTGCAATTTCGGCAAATCCTGAACTAGCCACGAAATCAGCAGAATCCCGGACGTGATCCCCAACTGCGCCGGTTGGAAGGAAATTCCGCCAATCCCCAGTTGATAGACCGCGTCATTCTGTTTCATCGCATAGACCAAACAGCCCAAGCTCACGACATAAAACGGGATGCCCAACCACTTGATCCAGCGGTAATCGACGAAGGAGGCCGCGAAAAACCCCACGCTACCAATCACTACGAACATCTTTTGCTTGGACGCCCAATACGCTCCGGCACTTCCGAACGTGGCAAGATTATCCTTACTCACGGGGACGTGCCGAGCGGCGCTCTCGATCATGAACACGCCGAAAATCAGGAGCCCGTACATCACCAGCACGAGCACCCAATTCATCCCCAGGATTTTCCTCAAAAACGGTGTCATGGCAGGTCCGCCGCCGACCATACGCGGCCAAGTGGCCATGGCAAGACAGGCTTGAAATTTCGTAGAGCCACCGGGCGGAAAAAGTCCCGCCGTACCTTGAAAGTCACTGGGTGGCGACCTTGACGAGCAGGCCGGATTTACGGACGTAGCGAAGGTTCGCGGCGAAGAAGAGGGCGGCGAGGGTTCCCCAGACAAGGTTGAGGACGAGGGCGGATTGGACATTTGCCCATGGGACGGGGTGGCCGGAGAGGACGGTTCTCATGCCTTCAAAAATGGGTGTGCAGGGTAGTGTTAGGGCGATGGGCTGGAGCCATGAGGGCAGCACCGAGACCGGATAGAAAACGGCGGCGAGCGGCTGGATGAAAAACGGAATGGCCCAGGCGAGGCTTTCTGCGGCTTGGCCGTAGCGCATAATGAGGGCGGTGGAAATCATGCCGAGAAACCAGCCGAAGAGAATCAGATTTCCCAAAAACGGTAGCAGCCCGAGACCGAGGCTAGTGAGGTGGAATTGATAGGCCAGCGCCGCGACGAGGGTGAGGATGACCAGCGTGACACCGACCCGCAGGAGCCCGACGACACAGGTGGCACCGACGTATTCGGCGGTGCGAACGGGGGCGACGAAGACGTTGAGCAGATTACGGGTCCACACGTCTTCGAGAAACGAGATGGCGACGCCTTGCTGCGAGCGGAAAAGCACGTCCCACAGGATCATCCCGCCGATGAGGAAGCTGATGGAGGAGGGAAAGTCCCCCGCGCCGTGGCGTTGCAGATAGGTCGTTAGAAATCCCCAGACCAGCAGATCGACCAGCGGCCAGAAAACGAGTTCCACCAGTCTAACTGGATGGCGGGTGTAGAGATAGAGGTAGCGGAGGACAAGGGCGTGGACGGTGTTGATCGAGAAGGGCATGGTTGATAAAAGTTATTTCAAACCGATGGCATCCACCTCGCCGCGAGCAACGCCGATGAAGAGGTCTTCGAGAGAACTGCGGTTGAATTTTTCCGCGATATGATCCGGCGTGCCTTCCGCGAGGACTTTGCCGCCATGGAGGAAAATCAGGCGGTCGCAGACTTCGTGGATGTCGCGCATGTTGTGGGAGGTGTAGAGGATGGAGAGGCCGTTTTCGTGTTGGAGCTTGCGGAGGAGTTTTCGCACGCGGTCGGCGATGTCGGGATCGAGTGAGGCAGTGGGCTCGTCTAGCAGGAGCAGCCGGGGCTTGTTGAGAAGGGCCTTGGCGAGATTGACGCGGGTCGATTCCCCGGCGGAGAGCGTGCCGGTGACGGATTTCCGAAGGTGGGTGATGTCGAGGAGTTCGAGCAACTCCTCGATCCGCTGCTTCGGGCGGGCCACGCCGTAGAGTTTGGCGAAGACGTTGAGGTTTTGCCAAACGAGGAGATTCGACGGCAGGGCGGTGTAGGCGGAGGAGAAATTCACCTGCCGCAGGATCTCGATGCGGTGTTTCCACAGATCGAGGCCGAAGATGCGGATCGTGCCGGAAGTGGGCGTGGTGAGGCCGAGCAACAGGTTCATGGCGGTGGTTTTTCCCGCCCCATTGACACCGAGCAGGCCCAGCGATTCGCTTTCCGCCAGGGTGAATGAGAGCCCGTCGAGCGCGGTGGACGTGCCGAAGGTTTTGACGAGTCGATCCGCTTCGAGGATGGGGGTGGTGCCGGGCATCGCCGGAAGCTGGCACTGGTCGGGGATTTTTCCACCCCGATTTGCGAGGCAAGCCGAACCTCTGACCGTCACGCGGGACCCCCTGCATGGCTTCGCGTCGCCATGGGAAAGGGCGGCATCGGCCCGATCCTGGTTCGGAGAGAGGGAAATCCGGTGCCCGCCGCTGCGGATCCGGCGGGGGCATCCACACCTCCCATGCTGGCGGCCACCACTCCTGTGGTGTAAACCACGCAGCCCGGCCCGGCAGCCGGTTATCATCAGAAGTTTCCTTGGCGCACTTGGCGTCTTGGCGGTTCAAATTCTTCTCATTCGTGCGGGCTTGTTCAGGTCACGATCCCTCATGGAGGAACCCCGGCGGAGACCTGATTCTAAACCCCCGAATCACACTTGTCATGAATCCCTCCAATCGATCCTCATGTGCTCAAACAGGCGATAGGACTGGTTTTTGCGGTCTTTTTCGCCTTTTTGCGGCTAAATCCACTGATACACGAATGATGATGCGTTTGCCTTGGGTGTTTTCTTGACGCGGAAGACGATCTCCCTTATTTTTCCTAACAAATTCATAAAATCATGACCTCCCATCCGAAAGCCATCCTCAAATTCCCCCTAGCAACGGTCATTGCGGCTATTTGCCTGACTGCGGGTTCCTTGCAAGCCGCGACCTTCGGCGACTTCACTTACACCGATGAAGGCAGTTCGATCACTATCACCGACTATCCCAATAATGCCACCGACGCTGTAGTCATTCCCGCCGCCATTGCGGGCAAGCCCGTCACCAGCATCGGGGATTCCGCGTTCAGCTATTGCGGCGGCCTAACCAGCGTGACGATTCCCTCCAGCGTCACCCGCATCGGATATGGCACGTTCGGCTATTGCAGCGGCCTGACCAGCGTGACGATTCCCTCAAGCGTCACCAGCATCGGGGGTTCCGCGTTCCAGGGTTGCAGCGGCCTGACCAGCGTGACGATTCCGTCCAGCGTCACCGGCATCGGGGATGCCGCGTTCAGGTATTGCAGTGGCCTGACGTCGGCCAAGTTTATGGGAAACGCGCCCGCTATGGGTACGGGGGTCTTTGCCCCTGCCGCATCCGGCTTCACGATCTACTATGTGACGGGCGCGACGGGATTCACCTCGCCGAACTGGAAGGGCCATCCGTGCGTAGGAGTTCCCGTCAGCGCTGAGATCGACGTCCAGCAACCTGCGGGAAGCAGCCTTGTCGATGGCACCGCCAAGAAGAGTTTCGGCACGGTCAAGGTCGGTGAAACAAGCAGTGCAAAAACCTTCACTATCAAAAACACCGGGACCACCCAACTAATAAACCTTGCCATTTCTTCAACCGGCAACAACCCCAACGACTTCATCGTCTCCGCCCTTTCCAAAACTTCCCTGGATCCAGGCGGCCAAACGACATTCAAAGTCAATTTCAAGCCCACTGCCACCGGCACCCGCAGCGCCATCATCCATATCGGGAGCAACGATGCGGACGAAAACCCCTTTGACATCAAGCTCACTGGAATGGGAGCACCGTAGAGCGCTTTATACTGCTGCGCGTGAAGATTTGTGAATTTGCCAAGTCGCCTGCAGCAGGTTGCATCGGTAAAGCGGCAGCAAGAACGTGTTCCGACTGTCTCAGTCGGATGCGGAACCCAAGAAGATCCGGCTGAGACAGCCGGGACACATTCCTTGTAGCCGCTTTAGAACCGCCTGCTGTCAGGTTGCACGCCGCCTAAAGCCCACCTACAATAGAATCATCCCCTATTCACAAATCCTGATGCGCGGCAGTATAGGTTGATTCTTTGGGAAGAGGTGGGGCGGTTATTCCTTCGCTGATACGACGGGATCCCAAGCGCCGCGGGTGTTCAAGCATCACATTTGAGCCAGGATTCACGTTCAAAACGAATCGGTTGCCAGCGCGGTGGAAGCCGCTATGCTCCCCGCCCCGGCAAACGACGTCGGTCTTTGAAAAATGAATCATCCCCATGTAGCGATCGTAGGTGCGACGGGTGCCGTCGGTGTTGAAATGCTCCTTTGTCTCGAACAGCGGAATTTTCCGCTTGGAAAATTAAAGTTGCTCGCCTCGGCCCGCTCGGCTGGCAAATGCATGATGTTTCGCGGGGAGGAAATCGTGGTCGAGGAACTCACCCACAAGTCGTTCGCCGGCGTGGACATCGCACTGTTCAGCGCGGGTGGCGGTATTTCGCTAGAGTTCGGCCCCTCCGCTGCGAAGGCCGGCGCGGTGGTGATTGATAATTCCTCAGCCTTCCGCATGGACGCTGACGTGCCGCTCGTGGTCCCTGAAATCAACCCGAATGCCGCGAAAAACCATCCCCGGAACATCATCGCGAATCCGAACTGCACGACCATTATTTCCCTCATGGCCCTCGCGCCGCTGCATCAGGCGTTCGGCCTGAAGTCGATCATCGCCTCAACCTATCAGGCGGTGTCGGGCTCGGGCGCACAAGGCATCGTCGAGTTGGAAGAACAAACGCGGGCCATCGCGAACGACCAACCGTTTTCCCCAAAAGTCTATCCACGCCAGATCGCTTTCAATGTGATCCCACAGGTGGACAGCTTCACTGAAAACGGCTACACCAAGGAGGAACTCAAGATGCTCAACGAGGGCCGGAAAATCATGAATTTACCGGACCTCCGAGTCTCCTGCACCTGCGTGCGCGTGCCGGTCTATCGGTCGCATTCGGTCTCGATCACCGCGCAGTTTGAGCGCCCAGTGGACGTGGCCGCCGCTCGTGCTGCCTATACGGGCAAGCCCGGCGTTCAGGTCGTCGATGACATCGCAAATAAGATTTTTCCGGTCCCCCTCGACACCACCGGCAAGGACGATTGCCTCGTCGGCCGCATCCGCAAGAACCTGGTCTTCGACAACGCCCTCGATCTGTGGGTCGTCGGCGATCAGGTGCGAAAAGGTGCGGCTCTCAACGCCGTGCAAATCGCGGAGATTCTTTGAGGAGGTCAATGGTTGAGAGTTGATAGTTGATGGTAAGAAATTGAATGAATTCCTCTTCACGATCAACCATCAACCATAGACCATCAACTTCTTCCCTGCTATGGATCTGAAAACCTACCTTTCCACCCGCGCCGCAGAAGTGGACGCGGCGCTGGATGCTTTTCTACCGAAAGCCAAAGAGCGCCCGCCCACGATCCATGCGGCGATGCGTTACAGCGTCTTCGCCGGCGGCAAACGCCTGCGGCCCGTGCTCTGTCTGGCGGCGGCGGAAGCGTGCGGGGGTGAAATACCCAACGCCCTCGCCCCGGCCTGTGCGGTGGAGCTGATGCACACTTATTCGCTAGTCCACGATGATCTGCCCGCGATGGATGACGACGACCTCCGCCGTGGCCGACCGACCTGTCACAAGGTTTATGGCGAGGGGATGGCCGTACTGTGTGGCGACGCACTCCTAACGGAAGCATTCATCGTCCTCGCCCAAACCACGCCATCGCCACGCTACGGCACGCGAAATTACGTCTCGGAGTTGGCGGAAACCGGCGGCAGCAGGAAACTCATTGGCGGCCAAGTGATGGACCTCGAAGGCGAAGGAGAAAATCTAACCAAGCGCGGTCTTATCCGAATACACGAGGCGAAAACCGCTGCCCTGCTCACCACGTCCCTCCGCCTCGGCGCAATGACCGCCAATGCGACCCCGGCGAAACTGGCCGCACTCACCTGCTTCGGCCACGCGCTCGGACTAGCTTTCCAAGTCATTGACGATATCCTGGACGTGACTCAAAGCACTGACATTTTAGGAAAAACTGCGGGCAAGGACGCCGCTGTGGAAAAATCCACCTATCCTTCTATCCTCGGGCTGGACGCATCTCGCAAAGAAGCAGCGAAACTCACAAAAGCCGCGATGGACGCCCTCACGCCCCTGGGTACAAAAGCAGCCCGCCTGCGGGAAATCGCCAGCCACCTCCTGAAACGAGAATACTGATCTAAAAAACCATTTCACCCACCGCTATTGATACGGCGCAAGCATTCCCGACACTTTTCTGGCCGGGATAATGATTGCAAGATTTCCCGTCCGATTCAGGTTCTCTGTAACCCATGTCATTCGATCCGCCCGTCTCCCGCCGCCGTCTGATTAAGACGCTCTTCTGTTCCAGCATTGCGATGGGCCTGAACCTGCGTATTGAGGATGCCTCCGCCGCCGAGCCTGCCCTTGCCAGAACCCTCGACCTCCTTACTCTCGGTGATTTCGGCACCGCCGACCCACCTCAAAAAGCCCTCGCCCTCACTTTCGGCAACTACGCCAAGGCAATGAAAAACAAGCTCCATGGCGTGCTCCTTCTCGGCGATAATTTCTACCACCCGATGCCCGGCGGCTTTAAATCCGAGCGCTGGAAAACCGGCTTCTCAGACATGTATCCGGCGGCCATTTTCCCCTGCCCGTTCTGGGCGATCCTCGGCAATCACGACTACCACGACACCACCGGCAACGAGCAAATCCAGCTCGGATACCCCGCCTTCCGCGAGCACAAAACCCGCTGGACCATGCCGGGGAAATACTACCGCCTCGATCTCCCCGCAGAAAATCCAATGGTCACTTTTCTCATGATCGACACCGATTGGGAATCGATCAATCACCGCATCCATCCTGATAAACCCTGCTGGATGACCGCAGAGGAAAAATCCACGCAAATGGCCTGGCTCGAAACTCAGCTCACTTCCAAGCGTGCGCCCTTCACCGTCGTCGTCGGCCACCACCCGGTTTACTCGGACGGCAGCCACGGTGACACCCCCGAGCTCGTCACCGAACTCGCGCCCATTTTGGAAAAACACGCCGTTCACATGTATCTTTGCGGGCACGATCACGACCTCCAACACCTCGAACTCGAGGGCCAGAAAACCTCCTTCGTCCTCTCCGGCGGCGGCGGTGCCCCCCTCTGCCCTAACACCAAGGCCCGCACCGGTGCCGTCATCAAGTCCACCTTCGGCTTCAGCCATCTCTTCATCGCGGAAAAACGCCTCCATCTCCGCCATCTCGACTCCTCCGGAAAAATCTGCCACGCCTTCAGCAAAGGCGTGAATCACGACTGGAAACTCGAAGCCTGATACTCCGCATCCGTCCCTCGGACTTCGCGGGAAGGCGGAATTCACTTGAAATTCGGCTCTGTTTTTCCAGCGCATCCCGTGATTCATTCCCGCATGACCGCGCCCGACATCACCCCCGAATTACTTGCCCCGGCGGGAAATTGGGACTGCGCCCGCGCCGCAGTGGCTGCCGGAGCGGACGCCATTTATTTCGGCCTGCCGAAATTCAACGCCCGCCTGCGTGCGGAAAATTTCATCGAAGCCGATCTCGATGAACTCATGGAATACCTCCACCGCCACGGCGTGAAAGGCTTCGTGACGATGAATACCCTCATTTTCACCAGCGAGATGCAGGCCGCCGAAGAACAACTCCGCAAAATTGCCGCCGCTGGGGTGGATGCACTGATCATCCAAGACCTCGGCCTCGCCAAGCTGGCCCGCCAAGTGGCCCCGGACGTGGAACTCCACGCCTCCACCCAAATGACGATCACCTCGCCGGAAGGTCTTGCGTTCATCGAGTCACTCTTCCCGTTAGAACGTGCCGTCCTCGCCCGCGAACTTTCCATCAAGGAAATCGAACGTTTCCACGCCCACAACACGGCGCATTTGAAGCTTAAAACTCCCCTCGAAGTCTTCGTCCACGGTGCCCTCTGCGTCGCGTATTCCGGTCAATGCCTCACCAGCGAATCACTCGGCCAACGCAGCGCCAACCGCGGCGAATGCGCCCAAGCCTGTCGGATGCCCTATGAAATCGTCGTCGATGGCGAAACCCGCGATCTCGGAGCGGTCCGCTATTTGCTCAGCCCGCAAGATCTCGCAGCCGTCGATCTCGTTCCTGACCTCGTCCGCGCCGGGGTGAAATCCTTCAAAATCGAGGGCCGTCTGAAATCTCCGGAATACGTCGCCGCCGTCACCCGCGTCTATCGGAAAGCCCTCGACGCCGCCATCGCGCAAGCGGAGTCACCCATTACGCCAACAGACCGCTACTCGTTGGAAATGACATTTTCCCGTGGCCTCAGCACCGGCTGGTTCGCGGGCACCAACCATCCCTACCTCACCCACGGCAAGTTCGGAAAAAAGCGCGGCCCACTCCTCGGCGAGATCACCGACTGCGGCCCCGGCTGGATCAAACTCGGCAAACCAACAGGCGTGCCGTTCACCGCTGGCGATGGAGTGGTCTTCGATGCCGGGGAAAACCGCGATCTCGAACAAGGTGCCCGCATCTGGGTGATCGAGGGCGACCGCCTGATCTTCCACCTCACCTACAGCGGGATCAACTTCGACCGCATCAAACCCGGCCAAACCCTCTACAAAACCTCCGATCCCAAGCTCGATTCGGAAATCCGCCGCTTTTGGCAGAACTCCCGCCCGGCGGAGAAAAAATCGCCGCTCCACGTCATCGTCACCGGCAAGCCCGGCGACCCCATCACTGTAGCGGCAGTCTATGACCGTCGCACTTTCACAGAATCCTCAACTGTCCCGCTGGTGGAGGCTGAAAAACATCCGTTAGGCACCGAGAAGTTGATCGAACAACTCGGCCGCCTCGGTGATACGTCGTTTGAACTTGGCTCGCTGTTAAATCAGTTAGAAGGCAATTGCCACATCGCCGTTTCCGCCCTTAACCAACTCCGCCGCGCTCTTGTCAAGCAGCTTGAAAACGCCGCCGCGATCAAGCCCCCGCGCCCGCATATCACCACCACCCATCGCGACCTTCTTCCGCTCCAGAATCCAGAATCCAGAGTCCAGAATCCAGAGCTGTCGGTGCTTTGCCGCACCATCAATCAACTCACCGCCGCCATCGAATGCGGTGTTGAAACCATCTACTGCGACTTCGAAGACCCGCGCCGCTACAAGGAAGCCGTCACATTCTTCCGATCTGAAATTTCAAATCTCAAATCTCTAATCCACCTCGCCACCCCGCGCATTCTCAAGCCCGGCGAAATCGGCTATTTGAAACTCATCGAAAAAGCCGAACCTGACGGCTTGCTCCTCCGCAATCTCGCCGCGCTTCAATACTACAAAAATCGTAGCGAGCTGAAAAAAATCGGCGATTTCTCGCTCAACGTCGCCAACCCGATCACCGCGAAACTGCTGATGGAAAGCGCCGCGCTCGATCATCTGACGATTTCCTACGACCTCAATATCGGCCAAGTGATAGAACTCCTCCACAGCGCACCACCCGGGTGGTTCGAGCTAACACTCCATCAACACATGCCCATGTTTCACATGGAGCACTGTGTCTTCTGCACCTTTCTCAGCAGCGGCACCACCTACAAGGACTGCGGACGGCCCTGTGAAAAGCACACCGTCCACCTGCGCGACCGCGTCGGCCAACTTCATCGCCTCCAAGCCGATGTCGGCTGCCGCAACACTCTCTTCAATGGCAAAGCCCAAACCGGCGCTCGCTACTATCAACAACTCCGCGCCACCGGCCTCTCGCGGTTCCGCGTCGAGCTGCTAGACGAAACCACGGACGCCACCAAAACCATCCGCGCCTATCAGGATTTGATATCCGGCAAGTCGGATGTCTTCGACCTGCTAAACCAAGTCCAAGCCCTCGAAAAACTCGGCGTCACCGAGGGAACTCTCGCCGAGCGCTAACTGCATGAAAAATTTGCACTACCCAGAGATCGTAATGTTGCTTTCCGTCATGGATTGCCTCTGAACCATTCAGCCAACGTCACCGCCCCATGGATAAGACGTACATTGATTCGATATCCGTTGCTGAACTCAACCTGATACACAGTGTCCTCGTTAGATCCAATTTTGACAATTGAGGTTGGTCCATGCCGTGTGCTCTCAGGAAGAATTAGATATGTCGTTACGAGTGGCTTGCCAACCTCGATGATGAAAGCGCTTTGAGCTACGCCAGGAGGCGAATCCAATACAGCACCTTCGCGAACATAGGGAATTTCTCGCACCCGTATGTGGTATTCTTCGTTGCTCATCACGATGCTGCCAGCTCGCCACCACCAGTAGGCCAGCACCGCCACAAGACCCACGCACAACGCGGACAGCGCGGCACATGCAGACAGCCAAAATTTCATTTTCCCTCCTGTTCTTCGTGCATAGCGCACTGTGCCCTCAAGGCACGCTTCGCATTTTCGAGCAAATCTTCCGCCAGGGGCCAATGCGGTGGATCAGGCGGAAATAATGCGGGATTTGCCGCGTGGGTTGTTAGGCACAGCAGACTTGCCAGAACGGCAGAACGGCAGCGGTTGCAATGACATCTTTAATTTCATGTTGATTTGGGTCTAACTTGAATCGCCCCTCTGTGTCAATTATTTATTATGTGACGAAATCATCATATTCGCCGATTATTGATCATGGGTATTCAACGGTTTGGCTATGCAGACTTGCTTGTCAGAATTTAACCTCAAATTTCCAGTAATCCAGTCGCAGCATTTGACTGTGCTTCGATTCCGGCATCAAAATGATACCCGAACCTCGCCTATGTCTTACTCCACCACCCACGATCCATGAAACTCCTGCTCATCGGCCACGGCTACCTCGGCCAAGCGATCACCCGCGAGTTTCGCGACCATGGCTGGGACGTGACGACGGTCTCGCTGTCCGGCGGTGATGGCTCGCTCGCCGCCGACGTCTCCGACCCTGAGGCGGTTAGCAAATTGCCCGCCGCCGATTTCATCGTCCACTGTGCCGCTTCCGGTCGTGGTGGAGCGGAAGTCTATCAGCGAGTCTATGTCGCGGGCTGCCGGAATCTCACAGCGAGCTTTCCTGGAACCCCGCTGCTGTTCACCTCCAGCACCTCGGTTTACGCGCAGACCGACGGCTCCGAGGTCACCGAGACCAGCCCTGCGATGCCCGACCGCGAAACCGGGCGATGCTTGTTAGAGGCGGAGCGGATCACGCTTGCGGCGGGCGGCATCGTCACGCGTCTGGCCGGTATCTATGGCCCCGGACGCAGCGTGATTCTGAAAAAATTCCTCACCGCCGAGGCCATCATCGAGGAGGACGGGCGGCGATTTCTCAATCAAATCCACCGCGACGACGCAGCCCGCGCGATTTTTCATCTCGCCTCCGCCAGCCCCATCCCGCGCGGGGAAATTTTCAACCTCTGCGATGCCACACCGCTCACGCAGTTCGATTGCTATCAGCAACTTGCCGCGCTTTTTTCGCGCCCACTTCCACCATCCGGCCCGCGCGATCTGGACCGCAAACGCGGCTGGACGCACAAACGCGTCTCTAGCGAGAAACTTCAAGCCACTGGCTGGCAGCCAAATTTCCCCTCCTTCATCGCCGCCGCCGAATCGATCGCCGGAACCTTGTGATGCAGTTGCGCTGGACAAAAACTCCGCTTTTGAACAACTCGTTCGCGCCTCCTCGTATCCACGGCCTCACGACACCGCCGACTTTCCGCCAGAACTCCTCATTTTATCAAATCAAGCCAACCCACTCCATGACATTGAACCCCGCCCTTCGCTTCGGAATTGCCGGAGTATTCCTCGCATCCCTCAGTCTTGGCAACGCCGCCGAACCGCTCGTCCAGCTTAAAAAAGGCGACCACATTGCCATTGTCGGCAGCGGCCTCGCGGACCGACAACAGAATCAAGGCTGGTTCGAGGCACTCATCCACAAGGCCTATCCAGATGCGGAACTAACGATCCGCGACCTTGGCTTCGTCGCCGACGAAATCAACATCCACCCGCGCTCCAAAGATGTCCCACCGACCGAGTGGTTCCTCTCGATGAAAAAAGGCGACAGCACCCCGCCCGGTAAAGCGGATGTTGTTTACAAGGCTGGCACCGACTTCGGCGCAGACGTGATCTTCGCCTATTGGGGTTTCAACGAATCCTTCCGGGGACCACAGGAATTGGAGAACTTCAAGAAGAACCTCGACGGCTATCTATCCAACCTCCAAGCCGCCAACTACAGCGGCCACGGCGCGCCGCGGATTGTCCTGTTCTCGCCCATCGCCCAAGAAGACTTGCACAATCCGAATTTCTCCGACGGTGAGGAAAACAACCGCAATCTCGCCCTCTACACCGAGGCCATGGCCGCAGTTGCAAAGTCGAAGAACGTGCCCTTCGTCAATCTCTTCAAACCCTCCGAGCAACTCTATCAGACTTCCAAAACACCCCTGACCATCAACGGTATCCACCTCACCGACGAGGGCGACAAACTCCTCGCGCCCATCCAGTTCGAGGCGGTCTTCGGCAAAAAAGCCACGCCGACCAGCGATCCTTCCGTCGTGAAACTCCGTGCCGCTGTGTTAGAAAAAAATGACGAGTGGCGTCATCGCTATCGCACGGTGGATCAATATAACATCTACGGCGACCGCTCACGCATCGCTTATGAAAAAATCACCAACGCCTTTATCCTTGGTCAGGAAATGGCCCAGCGCGACGTGAAAACCGCCAACCGCGACAAGCTCGTCTGGGCCACCGCCAAGGGCATTAATTTCAAAGTCACCGACGACAACCTGCCACTCGTTGATGCCACCCCGCCCAACAATAAAGAACCCGTAGCCTACACCGATTCCGAAGAGGCAATCAAACATCTGACCTTACCACCAAACTGCAAGGTGGAGCTAATTGCCTCCGAAAAATCTATCCCGGACTTGATCAACCCGGTGCAAATGAATTTCGACCCCAAAGGCCGCCTCTGGATTGCGGTCTGGCCGAACTACCCGGAAATTTCTCCCACCACCAAAGTATTCGACAAGATCCTTGTGCTCGATCTTGATCCGAAAACCGGCAAAGTCGCCAAGGTCACCACTTTCGCCGATGGCCTGAACTGCCCCACCGGATTCCAAATTTACAAGAAGGGCATCATTCTCATGCAGTCGCCTGATCTGATCTATCTCAGCGACACCGATGGCGACGGCAAGGCCGATACCCGCGAGCGCCTGCTCCATGGCCTCGATGCCGCAGATTCCCACCATGAAACCAACTCGATCTGTTATGAACCCGGCGGTGCCGTCTATCTGAGTGACGGGGTATTCCACAGCACGAATGTCGAGACCTTCAACGGCCCGGTCCGCAACAGCAACGGCTGCATCTACCGTTACGAACCGACTTCTGGAAAATTCATGCGCCACGTCCCCTACGGCTTTGCCAATCCGCACGGCCGCGTTTTCGACTACTGGGGCAATGACCTGATCACCGACGCCACCGGCAATACCAACTATTTCGGCCCGGCCTTCAGCGGCCATTTGGACGAGGGCTCCCACCCTTCGATGAAGGCCTTCTGGGATCGTCCCTCGCGGCCATGCCCGGGCACGGCCATCCTCACCAGCCGTCATTTCCCGGATGACTGGCAGGGGCTTTTCCTCAATACCAACGTCATCAGCGTCCAAGGAATTTTCCGCGCCAAAATCACCGAGGACGGCTCCGGCCTCAAGGGCGAGACCCTCGACAATCTAGTCACTGATGACATCAAGGCGAACCCGAATTTCCGCCCCTCTGGCATCACCGTCGCTCCCGATGGCTCACTCTATTTCATGGACTGGTCGCAAATGCTCATCGGCCACCTCCAACACCACCTGCGCGATCCCAACCGCGACCACCAACACGGTCGTCTCTATCGGATCACCTACGAAGGTCGCCCACTGATGGTCCCGAAAATAATCTCCGGCCAGCCAATCCCCGCGCTACTTGACTTGCTCAAAGAGCCTGAGAACGACGTCCGCCTACGCACCAAGATCGAACTTGGAAACCGGGATCCCAAACAAGTCACCGATGCCGTCACCACTTGGGTCAAAGGCCTCGATCCAAAGGAGCCAACCTATGAACACAACTTGCTAGAAGCGCTCTGGGTCCACCAATGGCACAACGTGGTCAACCTCCCACTGTTGGATCGCGTCTTGAAATCGCCCGAACCTCGCGCCCGCGCCCAAGGTGTCCGCGTGCTCGGATACTGGCGCGACCGCGTGCCGAACGCTCTCGTCGCGCTCAAGGCCGCCGCCGATGATGATGCCCCCCGCGTCCGTCTCGAAGCCGTCCGTGTTGCCAGCTTCTTCCGGGAAACCGCCGCCGCCGATGTCGCTCTAACAGCGCTCAAACATCCGACCGACTACTACATCGACTACTGCCTCAAGGAAACCATGAAGCAGCTCCAACCCTGGTGGAAAAACGCCGTCGCGGAAGGCAAAACCATCGCCGCTGACAATCCTGCCGGTATGGAATATCTGCTAGGTTCGACCAACGGTGCCGACCTTTCAAAAATGAAAAAAGATCCGGCCGCCCTCACCGCATTGATCAAGCGCCCCGACGCCACTGCCCAACAGCGGACGGACTCGCTTGCCATGCTCGCGAAACTCGAGAAAAAATCTCCCGCAGAATGTCTGATCGCTGTGCTGGTAACCCTGCCCACTCAAAACGACCGAGTCACTCAGGATTTGGGTAAATTGCTCGTTTCCCAGCCCGCTGCCGAACTCAAGGCCGCCAAAGAATCGCTGCAGAATCTCGCTGCTGCCAAGACGGCCGATAGCGTCGCCCAAAGCACGGCCGCAGCGCTGATGATCGTTGAGGGATCGGTCGTCGCCGCGTGGCACGTTGCCGTCAAGACCCCGGAATCACTCGCTGCCTACGTGAACGCTTTAACGCTCATCCCGGATGCCGAGCTTCGCGCCACCGCCTATCCACCGGTTAGCAAACTACTGGTCGGCCTGCCCGATGGCATGGAGGCATTCAAAACCCAGAAGCCCGCTGTCGATCTCGTCCGCGCCGCCGCGATCCATGCCTTGCCAACACTCGGCAAGGAGCCCGCCGCAGTCTTCACGGCTCTCGCGGAGTTGATCAAAAAGAACGACATGGTCAGCGCCGCCGCCCAAGCGATGGCTCTGATACCGAACGGCAGTTGGCCGAAAGACCAGGTCGGCCCCGTCGCCGGCGGCATCGTCGAATGGGCGCGGACTGTGTCTGCGGATGCTCGCAGCTCCGCGGACTACGTCGCGACGATCAAGGTGGCTGACAAGCTCATCACCATGCTCCCTGCGACTGAGGCCGCCGCCGCGACCAGCGCTCTCGCTAGCCTAGAAGTGAAAATTTTCACCATCAAAACCGTCCGTGAGCAACTCCGTTACGACACGCCGCGTCTGGTCGTGGAAGCAGGAAAAGCCTTTGTCGTGAACTTTGAAAACACGGACGCCATGCCCCACAACCTCGTCTTTGTGCAACCGGGCACCTTGCAGGCCATTGCAGAGGCCGTGCAAACCCAGCCGCCAACCAAGCTCGATAGCAAGGGCCGCGCCTACATGTTGGAGAACGACCCGCGTATCATCGACGCCACCAAACTCGTCGAGGCCGGTCAAAAGGAAACGCTCAAACTCACCGCTCCTACCACGGAAGGCACCTATCAATACGTCTGCACCTTCCCCGGCCACTGGGCGATCATGAAAGGCGAACTCATCGTCACCAAGGATGTGAAGGCCTTTCTATCAGCCCACCCGTAAAGCCTATCAAGCCCCACGACCCGCTAGAGACGTGGGGTTTTTTGTGATCAATATCTTGGATCGATCTCCAACGATCGATCCGTGAAAACAAGCACCCCGGGTAGAGTGACTGAATTCTTCGGACCCGTTGCCGATTGCATGAGTGTCATCCGAAGAGTCCCATCCACTAACATCTCCACTTGCTGTTTTTGATTGGAATCCACCTGCCCATCGCTCGTAAAAAAGTGAATCCCGGCAGCAGTGGAAATTGCGGCGGGCGGCATTATCGTTAGAATAATTTTCTCCTGCTCCCGCTTGACCAAGGCTTTCAAAATCCGATCACGCTTGGGCACCATGGCACGGAATTTTTCAAACAAGTCCCGTGTCGCAGGCTCCGGTTCCGCCACCGCAGCGACTGGAAGCGTTAGGGAAAATGGCATATCCAACGCGGGTTGGCAGGTCCTACCGCAACACATCCAGGAAACTTTGGCGGTAAGTGTCACGGCTTGGGCCGTCAGTTTTTCCGGTATGGTGATCGGGATGAGGATCAACGTTTCGCCCTCATAACCCTGCGCCTCGTAGCTCGCCATCTTGACGATGTGAGGCACGGGCCACTGGCTTTCCCCCGCACTGAAACCGGGTGGCAATTCCCACTCGATCTTCGTCGCTATCCCGACGATCCCCGGATGTTTCCAATAACTGTGAGCACCCGGCGGATGCTTCAAGTGTAAGCCGAGTTGCAGAGTTTTGCCTGCGACGATGCTCTTGGTTTCGGAAATCAGGCGGACTTCCAACGGGTTCGGTTCAAGCTCCGCACTCAGCACGGATGGCAAAAACAAGCAGGCAAACAGACTAATCAATCGCATCGCTCGACAATACGCCACCGCTGATGAAAGGGTATCAGATTTCACAGAAAACAGCTTGTCTTTGACCACTGGCGGGTTTCGGTCTATTCCCCTCGCTTTCCCATGAAGGAGCAAATCGAAGCCATCCAAACTGAAGCGCTTGCGCAAATTTCCGCCGCTGCCGACGAACGTTCGCTCGATGACGCTCGCGTGGCCGTGCTCGGCAAAAAGGGCACGCTAACCCTCGTCGCCGCAGGCATCAAGGACGTGCCGAAAGAGGACAAGGCCGCCGTCGGCCAGCTTCTCAATGCCGCCCGCACCGCGATCACCGCCACGCTTGAGGAAAAGCAACTCGCCCTCCGCGAAATCGCCGACCGCGCCGCCCTCGCTGGAATAGACGTGACATTGCCCGCTCGCCAGGTGGCTGTCGGCTCGCTGCATCCACTCACACTGATCCGCGATGAAGCGATCCGTATCCTCCGTCGTATGGGCTTCGCCCTCGCCGATGGACCTGAAATCGAAGACGAGTTCCATTGTTTCGACGCGCTCAACACGCCCGCCGACCACCCGGCCCGCAACGAAAAGGACACGTTCTATTTCGACTCCGGCAAACTCCTCCGCACCCACACCTCCAGCGTGCAAGTCCGCACCATGGAGTCGCAAACGCCCCCGATCCGCATCATCGCCCCCGGCTCCGCCTATCGCCGCGATGAGATCGACGCGACGCATCTATCCGTTTTCAACCAATTGGAAGGCCTCTACGTCGGCACCGATGTCTCGCTGCCGGACCTCAAAGGCACGCTGGAATATTTTCTCCGCGAACTCTTCGGCACGCAGACTGAAGTTAGATTTCGCCCGCACTTTTTCCCCTTCACCGAGCCGAGTTTCGAAATCGACGTGAAACTAACCATCAAGGGCCAGGCCCCGCGCTGGATCGAAGTCGCCGGCTGCGGCATGGTGGATCCTGCGGTTTTTGAAGCCATCAACACCTCCCGCAAGGACAACGCCTTCGATCCCGAAAAAGTCACCGGCTTCGCCTTCGGCATGGGCCTCGACCGCCTCGCCATGATCCGGTGGGGCATTAAGGATATCCGATTGCTCATCGAAAACGACACGCGTTTCCTCAAACAATTCGCCTGAAATTGTCTGGACCGCAAAGACGCCAAGAGCGCCAAGTTTTTAAGAGATGAATACGATAGATTCCACTGCCTCGCAGATTGTTGACTCCGCTTTCAAGATCCACAAGGAACTCGGTCCGGGATTGCTGGAAAGTGCTTACGAGGTGTGTCTTGAGTATGAGTTGAAAAAGAGGGGGTTCTTCGTGGAACGCCAGAAAACGCAGCCAGTCCACTATGATGGTATCATCATCGATGTGGGCTATCGCCTAGATTTTCTCGTGAACGATTTGGTGATTATTGAGCTGAAAGCTGTCACGGAACTCGCGCCCATCCATCAGGCCCAGCTTACCACTTATCTCAAGTTGTCCCGGAAAACACTCGGCCTGCTCATCAATTTCAACGTCCCGCTCATCAAAAACGGCATCCGCCGCATCGCCAATCAATTCCAAGAATCCTAACCTTCTTTTCCTTGGCGCTCTTGGCGTCTTGGCGGTTCAAAACTCTTCCATCTCATGAACATCTCCCTCAACTGGCTCGCCACCCACCTCGATCTATCCGGAAAATCCATCAAGGAAATCGACGACCTCTTCACCTTCGCAGGAGTTGAAGTCGAAGGCATCATTTCCAAAGGCATTGCATCCGATAGAATCGTCGTCGCCCAGATCATGGAAGCCGTCCAACACCCGAATGCGGACCGCCTAAAAGTCACCCAAGTCAACTGCGGCGAAGCCACGCTCCGCCAAATCGTCTGCGGTGCGCAAAACTACAAAGTCGGCGACAAAGTTCCCTGCGCTCTCCCCGGTGCCGAGCTTCCCGGTGGCTTCACGATCAGCGAAACCGTGATGCGAAAAGTGGAATCCAAAGGCATGCTCTGCGCCGCATCAGAGATCGGCCTGCCCGCAGGCGAGGACGGTTTGCTCATCCTTCCGCCCAATGCTGAAATCGGCAAACCCGTCAAACAACTCTTCGACTCCGACACCCTGTTAGAGCTAGAAGTCACCCCGAACCGCCCCGATCTCCTCAGCCACCGAGGTATGGCCCGCGAGCTTGCCACTTTGCTGAAAACGCCTCTGAAGCCTCTCCAAGATGGGGGCACAGGCGTCTCGCCTGTAGCTTCCTCTTCCATCCAACTTCAATCCCCCGCCGCCTGCCCATTCTACACCGTCAACAAAATCACCGGCGTCAAAGTAGCAGAATCCCCCGCCTGGCTCAAACAACGCCTCGAATCCATCGGCCTGCGCCCCATCAACAACATCGTGGACATCACGAACTACGTCCTCCACGAACTCGGCCAACCGCTCCACGCCTTTGATGCCGCGAAGCTCACCGGCAACATCATCGTGCGCAATGCCAACGAAGGCGAAAATTTCCTCGCGCTCGATGATTCCACCCACGTCCTAACGCCCGACGACCTCCTCATCTCCGACGAATCAGGCGCGGCATTGGCTCTAGCAGGCGTCATGGGCGGAGCGGACAGCGGCGTGACCGAAACCACCACAGCCATTCTACTAGAATCGGCGTACTTCACCCCGCAAGGCATCCGCCGCACTTCGCGCCGCACCTCGCTTTCCTCGGATTCCTCCTACCGCTTCGAGCGCGGTGTCGATCCCGCCGGAGTTCTACCCGCCTCCGCCTTCGCCGTGAAACTCATCCTCGAAATCGCCGGTGGCACTGTCGAAAATGCGACTCAAATCGCCGGTGAAGCTCCCGTTCTCGTCAAGCCCGTCACTCTCGATGCCCAAAAACTCGACCAGCTCATGGGCGGCTCCATCGCTCTAGCAGACGCAGAGGAAATCCTCACCCGTCTCGGTCTAACCAAACTCACTAACGGCACCTGGGACATCCCCTCCTTCCGCGCCGACCTCCAACGCCACATCGATCTCGTGGAGGAAATCGCCCGCGTCCACGGTCTCGACAACGTGCCGTCGCGTTTCCTCGGCACCTTCGTCCCCGCCAGCACAGTCGATGCCGCCTACGATGCGGACATGGTTCTCCGCCGCCGCCTAGCAGCCCTCGGCCTGCACGAGTGCCAGACCATCAAGCTCATTGCGGACGCACAGGTTTACGACATTCTCCCGCTGCGGCCGATGCAGGACGGCGATGTCATCCGCGTGAAACTCCCGCTCAGCGAGGACCACGCCGTCATGCGCCCGAGCATCGTCCCCGGCCTGATCGCCTCCGCCGTTAGAAACGTCCGCCAGCAAGCAAAATCACTGCGCCTCTTCGAAATGGGCCGCGTCTTCCGCAATGCTGGCGGCGGCAAAGCCAAGGACCAAGAAAGCGAAACCCTCGCCCTCCTGCTCTCCGGTTCCGCCCTGCCCATCGGTTGGTCCCAAGCTGATCGCACCACCGATCTCTACGATCTCAAAGGCATTCTCTCCGCCCTGTTAGGCGGTCGCGAAATCAAATTCGTCCCGAAGGAACGCCCCGGCTTCGTCCTCGCCTGCGACATCAAAATCGACGATCAAACCATCGGCGTCTTCGCCCGCCTAACCCCCGCCCGCGAACGCGAACTTGATTTCACCACACCCGTCTTCGTCGCCGAACTCGACCTCGGAAAACTCCGCAAGCTCCTCAACGGCATCAGCCACGTTGAAGACCTCCCGCAATTCCCCGGCTCTTCCCGCGACGCCGCGATGGAACTCCCCCTCACCACGCCTAACGCCCAGATCGAAGCCGTCATCGCCAAACTCGCCGAACCTCTGTTAGTTTCCTCAGAATGCTTCGACGTCTTCACCGACCCCACCGGCCAGAAAATCCCCGCCGACCGCAAATCCGTCGCCTACCGCTTCCACTACCGCGACGCTAAAGGCAACCGCACCGCCGCTGAGTTCGACGCCGCCCACCAGAAAGTCCTCGAAGCGCTGACGAAAGAACTCGGAGTGAAGTTCCGGTGAGGGCACCGAGCATTTCCTTTACCGAGACCTGCGCAGATGGGCTATCGCACGGAGGATGGCGTCGAGCGTGGCATCCAGATTTTTTCCCAGATCTTCAGCTAGAAAGCGGAGGACATGGCAGCCGCTTTCCTGAAGCAAGGCATCCTTGCGCCGATCTCGGCGGTAGGCCGCTGGATCGGCGAGGTGCTGTGGACCGTCGATCTCGATGGCGAGCTTAAGATCGGCGCAAAACAGATCGATCTCCATCTCGCTCCAGCCATCGAAGGGGATTGGGAGTTTCGCATTGAGCAGGAACAGGTCGGTGGTTTCCGCAAGGGATTCGAGGCGTTGAAAAAGAAAAGCTTCGCTGGCACTGCGAGCCCGTTCGTAATCGTTGTTAGGGCGAGTGGCGGTGACGAAGAGATTGCCGAGAGGGACATCAATGCCGTCGCGGATTAAGCGGCGGACGCTGGCGGCGTAGTCTTGTTTCCACGCGGGGTCAATCGGCAGCGGAACGTCAATCGGCCAGCCGGGTAAGGCACTAGCAGGTAACAAAATGGTGTAGCCGACGGCTTCGTAACCGGCGCATCGCTTGTCGAACATCCGTGAGAGCATCGGGATGTCCAGATCGGCATAGTCGTGAACTCTAACTTCTCGCTTGCCGTCGTGGAGGCGGTGAAGGCGTCCGGCGTATTGGGCGATGATGCCGCGCCAAGAAACGGGCATGGTGAGGAAAAGAGTGTCGAGGCGGGAGTCGTCGAAACCCTCGCCGACAAACTTGCCGGTCGCAATGACGACTCGAGTTTCGTTTTCCGGGACGGCGGCGAGTTGTGTGATCGCCTCGCGCAGGGATTTACGGCCCATGCCGCCTTGGAGAATGATCAGGTGTGGGGCGTGCGAACGGATGAGATCTGCCAGAGTGGTAACGTGTTCGGTGCGCTCGGTTAGAACCAGCGGCGAGCGGCCTTCGCGCAGGGCGGAAATCACATCGTCGCGGATCATCGCGTTCCTTTGCTCCGAGCGGATGATTTCCGCGCAGAGGTTCTGGTATTCCATGCGGCGGTCTGGATCGGGTTCCGCCATCGATCGGAGGCCGGTGGGGCGGACGATGACATGATGGGTGAATGGTCGGGCGTCCGCCTGTTGTTTCGCATCCACCCGGTGGCGAACGGGGCCGCACTGCATGAAGATGATCGGGTGATGGCCGTCTTTCCTCGCTACGGTGGCGGAAAGCCCGAGCACGAAGCGGGCCTTGGCGCGGCGGGCGACGAGTTCGAAACTCTGGGCGGATAGATGGTGGCATTCGTCGATGATCAAGTGTCCGTAGTCCGCCACGCGGTCATCGACGACGCCCTTGCGGACGAGGCTTTGGATCAGAGCGACATCGATTCCGCCAGTAAGTTTTTTGTGCCCACCCCCGAGCCGACCAATGGACTTGGCGGGCAGTCCGAGAAACGAGGAGAGGCGTTCGATCCATTGTTCCAACAGTTGCTGGCGGTGGACGAGGACCAGCGTGTTCACCCCGCGGGTGGCGATGAGGTGGGCGGCAAGCACGGTTTTACCAAAGGCCGTGGTTGCGGACAGCACGCCGATATCGTGCGTGAGCATCGCGGCCGCAGCGGTTTCCTGTTCCGGGCGGAGAATGCCGGTGAATTGTAGACCCAGTGGTGTTCCGGCTACGCGTTGATCGCGGATCAGGGGCTTGATTTTCAACTGCGAGAAAAGCGCGAGAATTTCCTCTAGGCAGCCGCGTGGCAGACTGATGTGTGCCGGGAGATCCTCCCCGCAGGCGATGATGCGGGGTTTTTCGAAGGTCGTTAGCCGCATGGCTTGGGCACGGTAAAACTCCGGGTTCTGAAATGCGGCAAGGCGCAGCAGGCGGTTACGCAATGCGGGCGGGAGAACGTCTTTTGACAGATAAATCCCATCGCCGAGCACGACTTCAATTTCCTTTGGCAAAGGATCACTGATAGGCGTCTCGCGGTGCCGTCGGGAAGGTGGAGAGTTCCATGGCTCCGGGTCGTCATCGGGTGACAGGGCGAAGCGCACGCCGACGACACTGCCGCGGCTTGCCGCATCTTGGATGATGGCTTCGATACGCTCCCTGCACAGGCGCTGAATCGAGTGAAGGAAAGCCCACGGATCCGGCCAGGGGGTAAAATTTTCATCCACGAACATGCTGTGGCCCTTGTCGCGAGGGCCTTTCTGCATCGGCAGTGCGATTAGATTTCCAAAGCCCCCTTTGGGCAGCGTGTCTTGGTTAGGAAATAGCCGATCGTAGGATGCGAGACCGAGTTCGGGCCTGCGCTCCATGGTTTCCGTTAGGATGAACGAGCCGAGCTGACGCGCGAGTGTCGACGGAATAGCCGCTGTAAAGAACAGCCAGACATGCCCGCCATTGCCGGAGCGCGAACGCTCGAGCGCGGCGGGGATTTGCAGGGACCGGCAGGTTTCCATCACCGCGAGCACGTCCTCATGCCACGATTCCTTGTCGAAATCCATGGCGAGGAAATAGCAAGTCTCGTCCGCTAACATCGGATAGACCCCGATGACAAAGTCTTGTCCAGACTTATCCCGGCCCGAAAGATGCCATCGAATGACTTCGTCAGTCACGGGCAGAAACGCGCGGTGTAGGCAATCCCCGCATTTGATCCTGGGTTTCTCACAGATGCCGCGGACCCACTCGTTGCCGCAGGCCGGGGCATATCCGGAGCGGCCGGTTTTCTTGCTTTCGAAACGGCGCGGATAAACCTCTTCGCGGCCTTTGAATAGCGCACGGAACAGGGCGATTTTTCCGGCCACCGGGCTGCGGTCGTGAATACCGACAGGATCAGCCTCCTTTGAATGACCGTTCGCATTCCCGCACATGCAGGAATCGTGACATCATGGTTTCTTGATGTCGAGAAATGGGCGATTTCTAGAATTAAGAGACGACACTTAAAATTCATCTTGCGCATTCCTAGTTTTCAGATAATACTGAAAAAACAGAAAGTAAAATACCATGAATCTACCGAGCCAAATCAAGGGAATTGAAGTGTTTTACGATGGTCGCTGCGGGATGTGCTGCAGTTTTCATGAATGGATCAATCAGCAGCCACGGGCTTTCGGGATTGAGTTCATTCCTTATCAAGCGGCTCATGCCGAGCGGGTTTTCCCCGGGTTGGGCACGCTGGATCCGGCTCGGGAAATGATCGTGAGAACAAGCGCGAACGAAATTTACCGGGGAGCCGAGGCCTGGGTTTGGTGCCTTTACAGTTGCGCGAACTATCAGGCAGCGGCGCGAAGACTGGGCGGGCCGGGATTGCTGCCCGTCGCAATTCACGCCTGTCGGGTGTTAGCGGCGAATCGTCATGCGCTGAGCAAGGTGTTTTTCCGGAGCAAGGAGCGGAAGGTGCGGGAGGAACTGCACTGCATGGAGGCTGCGGAGTGTGGCGACGGGTTCTGCGTGATGAAGTGAGCGGTAAATAATTTGTTAAAGAATCTGAAGTTGCACTTGCAGCAATTGGAAATCGGGTTGAGAGGAGCCGGGGTAATCTTGTTAGGGCCAGTGTCGGCGACGGGATTGAGAAGGCCGAAGAGCATGAGTCAGAGGTAGTCGCCCATGTCGAGGAGACGGCGCGGATCCTCGAAGCTGGGATGGGCCGCGCCCGATAGAGGCCTTGACGAGTTCCTCGCGGAACTCGCGCAGCAGGCGGAAGAACCCCAGATCCTACTGGATGATGTCTTCATGCCTGATTCGGTCTGCTTTCAACAGAGGACATCGTCCATATCCCCGGCAAAAGTACCAGTGACGTTTTCGTCATCCTTCCAAAAAGATGTAAACTCTCTGGATGCCAAACCCACTTGGTTGAAACCCCCTTCTCCTCATTTCCTAAGCCGTCGGGACAATTACTAGCCGCCTTTCGAGGGCAGGTAGGGACTCAGGGCGTGGGCTAGATTGGAGAGGGTCAAAGATTGTAGCCACACCCGGCCCGGCCCGGTGAGTTCGGCGAGGAAGATGCCGTCGCCGCCAAAGAGCATGTTGCTGATGCCCTTGATGCGGGTGATTTCAAACTGCACGCTGCCCTCAAACATGCCAACGTGGCCGGGATGGACGCGCAGGGTCTCACCGGCAGCGAGGTCGCGGATGACGGTTTCGCCACCCAACTCGACCCAGGCATGGCAGGTGCCGCTCAATTTCTGTAAGATGAAGCCGTTGCCGCCGAAAACGCCTGCGCCGAGGGATTGCTGGAAACCGGCACTGAGCTCGACGCCGGGGGTGCCGCAGAGGAAGCCGTGACGGTGGACCATGTAGGTCTGGCCCGCGCTGACCTCCACGGGAAGGATGTGGCCGGGGATTTTGGCGGCAAAGGCGACGTTGCCTGCGCTGCCTTGGGCGCAGTATTCGGTCATAAATAGAGAACCGCCGCCCGCGACGCGCTTGAGGGCTCCGAAGATCCCGCCGCCACCGCCGAACTGGGTGGTCGTGGTCATCTGGATGCTGGGTGACATCCATGAGAGTTCGCCTGAGACAGCGATGACTTTCTCGTTGTTTTCGAGATTGATGTTGAGAACGGGCATGGTGCTGCCAATGATTTCATGTTGCATGGTGGCTTGATGGTTTGCAGATTTCTATCCCCTCGTCCAGTGGGAATTAGACTTCAGCTCCGCAACTAGCGCCAGGACGCGGAGCACGCGGCGGAGGTCCTGCCGGAGATTATCTGCAGTGGCTATTTGCTAAATATACCCAACTTACGGCTTACAAGAAAATAGCCAGGAGCCAATGTGACATTTATGACATGTGTCTTTTATGTCATACATCAATCCTATCCATGCGCTGGGCACTCTCCCTAGTGTCTGCCCCATCGCGCTTGTTCCAAATCACCGAATAATCTCCGAGGGTGCGATTGCACAATTCCAACTCAAAACAAATCTACCAATCCCACTAAGTAATGAAACCAATTTATCAGCCACGCAAACAATCGCCGTTCATTCGGTCGTTTGTTATCGCCATCGGCACTGCCAGCTTCTGTCAGTTGCTCATCACCGAAGCATCCGCAACCGTGTCATTCCTGGGTGTCGCTGCGGGCGACGCGACCAGCTCGGACGCCATCGTCTGGACCCGCGCGATTGACAGCGCGGCTCCGACATCGTCAACCACGCTCACGCTCAAGATCTCCCCCACGAGTCCGACGCTCGCGAGCGGCGTGACTACACTCGCGGGCCAGACCACGGATACGGCGCACGATTTCACCTGTAAAGTGACTGTCGGCAGCCTGATTCCGGCGACCGTCTATTACTATCAGTTCGTTGGCTCCGGCGGCGAGCTGAGCAACATTGGCAAGTTCAAGACACCGCCAGCACCCAGCGCGGCGGCACCCTTACACTTCGCCTTCAGCGGCGACTACGACGGCCTCATGCGCCCCTACACGCTAGGAAATGGTTTCACGGCAAACAGCTTCGACTTCTTCATGAACATCGGCGACACGATCTATGAGACCGCGAGTACGGGCTCCGCAGCGGTTGCCGCGAGCGGTGCATTTGCCGCCGGTTCCCCGACGAATACGTCCGGCGCTACACCGACAACGCTCTACACGGACTATACACGCAAGTATCGCGAGCAGTTCGTCGCCATCAATTCTGGCGGCCAGAACTGCCTTCAGGATTTCTTCGCCGCGCAAGGCAACTACACGCTGCTCGACAACCACGAACTCGGTAACAAGCAGTATATGCACGGGGGCGCTGCCGCAGGCGGCAACGTGAGTTCATCCCTCATCCCCGGCGCAGGCGTGGACCCCGCGAACACGGCGAACGACGTCAACACGACCGGCACATTCATCAATAAGACCGCCGGCTTCACGACGCTCGTCGGTGCTTACAGCGATTACCAGCCGATCAAAAATCGCGGCCTGATCAATGCGCCGAGCGATCTGCGCACGAACGGCACGCAGCAACTCTACATGTCCCAGCAGTGGGGCAAAAATGCGATCCTGCTCAACACGGACACACGCTCGTATCGCGATATTCGCCTCCGCACCGCTGGCAATGCGGACGACACCGGCTCCCGCGCAGATAATGTTGCTCGCACTTACTTTGGCGCGACGCAGCTCGCATGGATCGAGCAGACGCTCCTCACCGCGCAGAATACGGGCACACCTTGGAAGTTCGTCGCTATCTCCGACCCGATCGATCAGATCGGTCCGATCGGCGGTGTGCTGACCGGTACTCTCACGGGCGTCAACAGCGACGGCGGCAAGGCGCTCATGGGCGGCTACCGCTACGAGCGCAATCAGCTTCTTAAGTTCATCGCGGATCATCAGATCCAGAACGTCGTCTTTCTCACCACCGACGATCACCAGAATCGCATCAACGAAATTCTCTATTCGCCCACTGGTCAGACCAATGTGCAGTCGAGCTACGTGAAGGTGCCTTACTGTTTTGAAGTCGTGGACGGTCCATTCGGTGCCACCGGCCCTGAGACGATCACGAATCACAGCTTCAGCAACATCAAGACCATCGCCGACGATCTGGCCAACAAGCAGAGCGCCGCTGGCGTCGAACCCATCGGTCTCGCTGGCTACCCCGGCCTGCACGATGTGAAGCGCGATCAGGACGGCACGCTCGTCAACGAAGCCACCCCGCAGTTTGCCGACTTCTACAGCCCGGATACGTTTAACTACAACGTGCTCGACGTGAGTGCGGATGGGAAAACGCTGTCAGTGAAATCCGTCGGCGTGAATTCTTACGCGCAGAACAACCGCGTGGAAGCTGGCACTGGCAACCAAGCGACCAATGCGCCGCACACCATCTTCAGCTTCCAAGTGGATGCTGCGAACCCGCTCAACAACATCACTAACTTCATCGTGGTGTATCAGGAAAATTGGAGCTTCGACGCGCTTTACGGCAGCTTCCCCGGTGCCAATGGCCGGGCGAACGCGACTGCCGCATCCCTCGACCAGAAGGACCGCCTCACGGGGGCCTCCCTTTCCACCGAGAGTGGCACGAACAATTACAACAACGTGGCCAAGACCTCACCGTTGCAAAACACTCCACCACAGCCACTCAACGCCAGCAACGTGATCGATACCCACTTCCCGACAAGCCTGAACACTCTGGCACCCTATGATGTGGCAAGCTATATTCCAGCCAGCTCAACCACGGGCGACATCGTTCATAAATACTGGCAGGAGCAATTCCAAGCAGCCGGTGCGCTCTCCAGTGACAGCGACTTGGGTAATAATAGCGGTTTCGTCACTTGGTCGGACAATCCGGGCTTGGTCATGAGCTTCTTTGACGCCACCAATCTGCCGGAAGGCAAGCTTGCGCAACAATACACCATGTGCGACAACTTCTTCCACTCGGCCTTTGGCGGCTCGTTCCTAAACCACCAGTTCCTCATCGCGGCTGCACCGCCGGTTTACCCGAGCATGCCAACTTCGAACAATGGTGCCATCGCCTATCTTGATAGCACCGGTTTGTTCGGGCTGAACACATCCGGTGGCAGTGCGGGCAAGTTCATCCGTGACGGTAGCATCACACCAGTCGTCGGTGATTCCCTGACCGGACTCACCATCAATGGCGTCTCGGGACAATCCGCCACAGTCATCCCCAGCGGCACACCGAGCGACGCCGTCTTCGCGGACGGCTCGCACTTTAACAAGCACTACGTTGTGAACACCACGTTCACCGCTAACATGTGCCCGACATTCAGTGTCATTAACCAAGCGCTCATGCCTTCGCTGAACAACACCAATCCTGCGGGAGTCGAATACACCCAAAACATCGGCGACATCCTCGACGCAGGTGGTGTTTCATGGAAGTGGTATTCCGGCGGATGGGACAAGGCGCTTGCCGCGTCCAAGTCCAATCCGCTGCATCTTGGTGCCAATGGCCCGGTTGCCGCAGACACCAACTTCCAGTGGCATCACCAGGCGTTTGCTTATTTCGATAAGACAAAGCCTTTTGACGCAGCCCAGCCCGACGGCCTCGCCTTGTATGCCAAGGCGCACTTGCAGGACGAAGCAGCACATCTCTACGCCGACATTGCCAATAGCACCCTCCCACAGGTCTCGTTTGTGAAGTTCCTCGGAGACAACAACGAGCACCCCGGTTACGCCTCCCTCCAACAGGGGCAACAGCACGTCGCCGACCTCGTCGCCGCAGTCCAAGCCAATCCTACCTTGTGGGCACATACCGCCATCATCATCACCTATGATGAGCACGGTGGTCGCTGGGATCACGTCACGCCTCCAACCCGCGATATCTGGGGTCCGGGAGTCCGCGTCCCTACCATCGTGATTTCGCCATACGCCAAGAAAGGCTATGTCCACCATGCGCCACTAGATACCTCGTCCATCCTCTCGACCATCGAGCAACGTTTCGGCCTTCCTTCGCTCAATGGCCGTGATGGCAGTGCACCAAGCATGTCGGAAATCTTCACTAACCTGAGGATCAGCCGCAGTGGTTACGTGCTGAATCGGATTAGCAATACCATGACACAAACCGTGAAGATCACTAACGGCGGCACCGTGCCAATGGTCGGCCCGATCTATATTGATATTACTAACCTATCAGCCAATACCTCGCTGCTCAACGCCACCGGCACCACGGCCACCACCGCCCCGCTTGGTTCGAGCTACGTCAAGGTTTCCAATAGTGACCTCGCACCAGGTGCTACAGTTAGCGCTGCACTGCGGTTCATCAGGCCAGCGGCAGGGACTGGCACCATCACCTACACTGCATCCACCTTCTCAGGCACGCAGAATCCATAATCAAATCCTTGGGCCGGGCGACGTTCCATCCGCCGCCCGGCTCTTCCCGGATAATTTCACTTCCACCAAACTATAAATTCACATTATGAAAAGCATCACCTCGCAAAATCACCTAACTGCCGGCATCCTCGCCATCAGTGCATCGTTCCTGCTGTTCCAAGTCGGCGCAGACGCCGCGACATACAGCTACCATGTGGACATCAACACCGCATCCCTCGGCACCAGCGGAACCGCTCCGTTCTATCTGGACATGCAGTTCTCGGACGGCGGCGGAGCCACTGGCAACAACACCATCAGCCTCAGCAATTTCACCTATCTGGGAACTGGCGGTGGCGTCATCGGCTTCGCCAGCGTCTTCGACACCGCGACTGGAGATTTTTCCTCCGGCGCGACACTCACGGACTCACTCAGTATTGCTGAAATCTATCAGCAGTTCTCGTCCACGACCACGGCCATTGGCTTTGACGTGACGACCACTCTGAACATTGACCCCGGACTCACCCCGGACTTGTTCACCGTCGGAATCCTCGACAGCTCGCTTGGGTTCCCGGCGCAAATCACCACGAACTCGCCCGACACGCTCACCTTGTTGTCCGGGGAAATCTCTAACACGTCCTACGCGATGGTTAGTAGCTTTTCCGGCACGGGTGCCTACTCCGGTGTGGCAGCGGTTCCCGAACCCTCCACCTTGAGCGTCTTCGCCCTCGGTGTGCTCGGTCTCGTCGCCCGTCGCAAACGCCGTGCCCAAGCGTGATTGCCGCATCGCGACACAGCGCACCATCCTTGCCCCACGACTCATCCCAAGCCGATTCTCGAAAGAGGATCGGCTTGTTTTGCATATCCGCTGAAGGCCTTGACGACTTTATAACTCCACCGTCAGCCTGTTTCGGGGACACATTAGGAAAGGAGTCCGGCTTCTTCCGCACCTAACCGGCAGGCAGTCGCATTTCGAATTCAATCCAGCCCGGCACGGTGGGATTCAGCCGGATTTCCCCACCGTGCGCCCGGATCAAGCCCCTGGCGATGTTCAAGCCCAGACCGTGGCCCCGGACATTGCCGCCAACCCCCGAGCCACGGCGGAAACGCTCGAAGATTTGTTCGCGGTCCACCGCCGGGATGTCCTTGCTGGTGTTGGCAATTCTAACGACGATCCAGTCGCTTTCGTGAAACCCGGTGATCCGGATCTGACCACCCAGATAGGTGTATTTGGCGGCATTTTCGATGAGGTTTTGCAAAACCATGGCGATCAAGCGGCGGTCGGCATTCACGGGTAAAGGGGCTGGAAGTTCGTCCTCCACCGAGATCCCTTTGCCCTCGACCAATACGAGGAGATCATCGCTGGCGGCATGGATCAGGGTTCTCAGATCGAACTCCTCTGCTTCCAGAAACATCCGCCCCATGTCCACCTGTGCCAACAATAACAGATCCTCAATGAGCGAGGTCAGCCGCCGGGTCTGCTGGGTGAGCAGTGAGACTTCCGCGGCCTGCGCCTCGCTCATGTCGGTATCGCGTGACAGGTGATCGAGCCCAGCGCGCAAAATCGTCAAGGGAGTTTTCAATTGATGAGAGGCATCGGCCGAGAAGCGGGTCGCAATATCGTAGGAGGCCTGAAGCCGATCAAAGCTCTGGTTCAATACCTCAGTTAGCATGGCGATTTCATCTTTGGCTCCGGGCGCTGGCAGGCGTTCCTGCGGATTGCTCGCACTGATGCGCTCTGCGGCAGCACTCAAGCGGGCGACCGGGGCAACCGCCCGCCGCCCCAGCCACACGCCGCCGAAGAACACGACCAAGCCCACCGCAGGCAAGGCGGTCATGAAACCAAGCCCGAGCATTTTTTGAAATCGCTCGACGACGTTCAAGGGTTCGCCCAAGTGGATGAGATAGTCATCGACCTGCCAGGTGCCCACCCGCGAGGAGTATCCATCCACATCTTGCGTCTGAACTTGGCCTGATTTACCCGTCAGATTTGAATGTTTGATATTGGATGATTTATAGAGAAGCTGCCCTTCTGGTCCCTCGATCATCAGGTAATGGTCCCGCATGTCCAAGGGGATAAGTTCCTCGCGCAGGGGTTCACGCGGGTTCTTCGGTCCGTCGCGGAAATTTTTCAGATCCCACACCAACTCTACAGCATCACCATGCAACGATTTGTCGAGTTCAGATATTTGATAGAAATACGTCGTTACCATCATCACCACCACCCCAGCGACCAGCGCGACCATCGTGAGCAACGCGGCATATAGCCCTACTTTAACTTTGAGTGACCAACGTTTCATGGCGCGGATTCCAACATATAGCCCACGCCCCGGATCGTTCGGATTAGGGATTCCCGCCCCGGTTGGTCGAGTTTTTTTCGTAGCCGCATGATGAAAATCTCCACGGTGCGGGTGTCATATTCATGCTCACGCTGCCAGATCCGTTCACATAGCTCGTCCCTGGAAAACGCCCGGCCCGGTTCCTTCATGAAAATCTGCAACACATCGAACTCTCTTGGCGAAACTTCGATTTTCTCATCCCCCCTCGTCACCCTCCGCTTGCTAATATCCATCCGTAAATCGCCCACCTGAAGGATGGCAGATACCTGTGTGGAAACATCACGCCGTCCTAGCACATCGACACGTGCTAGCAGTTCCTCCATCGCGAACGGCTTCGTTAGATAGTCATCCGCGCCCGCCTTCAGGCCGGCCACCCGGTCCCCGACCTCAGACCTCGCCGTAAGCATCAGCACCCGCACGGTCAAGCCCGCCTGACGAATCTTGGCGAGCACTTCAAAGCCGTCGATCCCCGGTAAATTCACATCGAGCAATACCAAATCGAACCGATGATTCATCACCGCTTTAAGTGCCGACAATCCATCTTCTTTCCGACTAACCACATGTCCCGCCCGCACGAGGGCACGATTCACCACATCCGCAAGTTGAGGCTCATCTTCGACTAGTAAAATATCCATCCGACCTCAATAGAGGCTTTCCCCACCCTGACAGCAAGCGAAGACGAGTAACCAAATGGTTGGAAATCTTTAGTTGTTGCGGACCGGACTCAGCGCTGAAAGGCTTCGTGTGACATCGGTTTTTGCCAACTTGTCCCACCTCTCATTTTTCCCGCATGAACCACTCACCCTTGGATGACACCCGCCTGGACGCCCACGATCACGACCTCGCGGACCATACCGGCATCCTCAAGGTCAGGCCAGATCTGGTGAATGCCCGGGTGGAAATCGAGTTCGACCCGCAACGCCTAACCGAGAGCGAGGTCCGCGAGTTGGTCCGCGAGCACAGTGACCAGGTTACCGCCGTCGTTGAAAAATCGATCTTCCGACTGCAAGGCAGCGCCTGCGAAGCCTGCGCGTTGAAGCTGGAGAAAAAGGTGGAGAAAATCCCCGGCGTCCGCCGCGCCTCCGCCACCTATCTCGGGAAAGTGCTATCCGTCACATTCGACTCCGCGATGGCCAAGGATGCCAGCGTCCTCGACCAAGTGCTAACCACCGGAGCCGACATCCGACCTCTGGAACTCAAACATGAAACCGACCACCGCGCCCTCTGGGAAAAGATCCGTGCGGGTGAACTCAATGAGGAAATTTCCTGCGGGCTCGGACTGGCTTTTCTAACTGCCGCACTGATCGTGGGAAAAGCCTTGGGGCTCAGTATCATCACCCACGGTCTTTATCTAGGAGCGTATATTTTCGCCGGTCAGCAAGGCGTGCGCTCGGCCTACGCTTCGCTGCGCGAACGGGTGCTGGACGTGGACGTGCTGATGGTTCTGGCGGCGCTCGGGGCGGCGATCATCGGTTCCCCCTTCGAGGGCGCGCTGCTGTTGTTTCTCTTCAGTTTTTCCAACGTCCTGCAACGCCACGCCATGGAGCGGACGCAACGGGCCATCGAATCCCTGCTCACACTCCGGCCCAAGGAGGCACTCGTGAAGCGCGCCGACGGCACGGAAAAAATCCCGGTCGAGGAGTTGGTGATTGGCGACATCGTGATCGTCCGCCCCGGCGAGCAGATCCCGGTGGACGGCGTGATCGCCGAGGGCGGCACCTATGTTGACGAGTCCTCCCTAACAGGCGAGTCCATGCCGATTGCTAAAACCCTCGGCAGTCAACTCTTCGCCGGCACGCTCAACCAAAGCGGCGGCATCGAACTCCGCGTGACCAAGCGCTCCGAAGACTCCGCGCTCGCCCGCATGGTCAAGCTCGTCGCCGAGGCCCAGGCGGAAAAATCCGAGACCCAGCGCTTCCTCGAAACCGCCGAGCAATTCTACGCGATGGGGGTCATCCTCTTCACCATCGGCGTGTTTCTGGTCCCCTACCTGTTCTGGGCGGAAACCTTTGCCCACGCCTTCCATCGGGCCATGACGATCATGGTCGTCGCCTCACCCTGCGCACTAGTCATCAGCACTCCCGCTACCGTGCTCTCCGCCATCGGTGGCGCCGCCCGCCGAGGCATTCTGATCAAGGGCGGCTCCCACCTCGAGAGCGCGGCGCGAATCGATATCGTAGCCATTGATAAAACCGGCACTCTAACGGTTGGCAAACCCTCCCTAACGGAAATCGTAACGCCGGACGGCATTCACGCAACCGCCGATCCCCTACCCGCTCCGGTCCTGTCCCTGCTCCGCACCGCCGCCGCCCTGGAGGAAAAGTCCGAGCACCCGCTCGCCCATGCCATCGTCCACAGCGCGGCCAGTCTCGGCCTCACCCTGCCCGTCGCCTCCGATTTCCAATCCACCGCTGGCAAAGGCGCGGAAGCCACCATCGAAGCCGCCCGCTATCTGATCGGCAGCGAACGCCTGTTCCGCGAACTCGATGCCGTCGGTCTAACGGACTTGGCCGCCGTTTCCCAACCGCTCCAGGCGATGGGCAAAACCTGCGTCTGGCTGGGTCTCCGCACAGGCGATGCCGTCACCGCGCAGGCCGTGCTCGTGATGGCCGACACCATCCGTCCCGCCGCCCGCCAACTCGCCGCAGAGCTGCACCGCCTCGGCGTGAAAAAAGTGGTCATGCTCACCGGTGACCAGCGCCTCGTCGCCGAAGCCATCGCCCGTGAAGCCAAGGTCGATGAAGTCCACGCGGAACTCCTCCCAGAGGACAAACTCAAGGTCATCCGCGAGTTGAAAAACGAGGGCACCGTGATGATGATCGGCGACGGCGTGAACGACGCCCCCGCCCTCGCCATCGCCGACATCGGCGTCGCCATGGGCGCGGCTGGCACCGACGTGGCGATGGAAACCGCCGACATCGTGCTGATGGGCGACCGCTTGGAAAACATCCCGCTGCTACTCAATCACGCCCGACGGGCCAGACGGGTGCTCCGCCAGAATCTCATTTTCGCCAGCGCCGTCATCGTCGTTTTGATCTGCGCCGCGCTCGGCTTTTCGCTGGCCCTGCCGCTCGGCGTGGTTGGCCATGAAGGCAGCACCGTCCTCGTCTGCCTGAACGGCCTCCGCCTGCTGTTAGTCCGGCACGTCAAAATTTGATAGAAATATTAGCAAACCCCTGCACGTGGAATTCTATCGGCTCAGTCCTTGGATTTGAATTTTTCTAACTTTTGATATAGAAATCCATTGATGAAACCTGTAATACCAAATCTCGAAAATGATGTGACTCTTCAATTGGAGCGCGGAATAAATTCCGCGCTCCAGATGATCGTCCCGCAAGCTTCGTTTTATAGGTGATAAATGGTATAAGATTTATGGATTTTGTAAGGTTTATAGCGGAGTTCGACTGACACCGTCATTTCGCGGACGCAGCGTCTAACTGGATCGCGTCGTAAACCCATCCCGCGCTCAGCCATTGGCCGAGATCGCTGCTGCCGCTTGCGGGTGAAATCGTCAGCGTGTTCTGCCCCTTCACGAATGCACTCGCGGGAATTTCGTAAGTGAACAGCGCGTTGTTGCCACGATACGTTCCGATGGTGAAGCTGCGGCTGCGCGGCTGTTCCGTGCCTTCGGGCGGCTTCGACGGACTCCACGCGTTGACATTGATCGACGGGCGCGCGCCTCCATACGCGCATGTGATCCCGATGCGCAGCACGTGATCCGCGATTTGTTCCTGCGTGAGTTGAAATTGGATGGTCGCCGGGCTGTTCGCCTTTCGCATTTGTATCGCGGGAAACTTCCCGACCGGATCGACGCCAGCTTTGAAAGTGACCGGCACCCACGGACTCATCCGCGTGTCGGACGGATGCATCGTAACGATCTTGTCGCCGTTGAGGAATTTCGCGGGAGTTCCATCCCATTCGCCAATTTTGAAAATCGCCGGAGGAAATGGCGTCGCGGCAAGGTCGAGCTTCGTTTTGGTGCCGGCGCTCACAGTCGCCGTGCCGGTGACTACGGCGAGTTCGCCTTGATAGAGTTTCACGTCGTAAATTCCCGGCTTCATCAACGGACTTATGTAAGTGCCGTTTACCGCAACGACCGCCCAGTATTGAGCGGTCATGTTAGAAAATCCGACGACACCTTGCGATCCCGCCGCAACGCCGCTCGCGATGCCGTTCACTGAGCCGCGCTGCGACGCTGGCACCAAGCCGATGAGATCGAGGTGTGCCGCTTCGATCCAGGAAAAGTCCACGGGCGTCGGCGGCTGGCCATTGGTGAAGGCGAGCGCGTAAGGACCATGCAACACATTCAATCGCGGCGGTTCGGTCATGTTGTGTCCCGAGTTCATGTAGTTGTAAACCTCGGTGGTCTGGTTCTGGATGTCGCGGTGAAAAGGCCCGTCCGAACTGCTCTCTCGCGTTCCGTAAACCATCCACACGCCGACTCCATTTCCCGAAACGCCGCAATAAGTCATGTCCATCGCGCGATCTTTTCCGTGCGAGTTCGCATCGCCGTAATACTTCGAGCGCGTCGTCCCGTTGTCGCGCCTGAACACATCCTTGCTCTCAATGGTTTTCGTGGTGACGCGAATGTTCGACGGTTCGGGACTGTTCGGAAACGGCTGCTTTTCCAGCCGCGTGATCCAGCGCAGCTCCCCGACCAAAGGCTCGGCGCGCGGAAACGTCGCCATGAAGATATTGTTCACGCCTTTCCTGACGATCAGATAATGTGTTAGACCTTTCACCGCGCCGTTCGACTCGTTGGTGGCCAGAGTGACCTTCACGACATTGCCTCCGATGAGCGCGCCCGTCACCTTCGTCGCCGAGCCGAGGCCCGATGCGATGTGCGAACCTTTTTTCGACTCCTGCAACTCCGCGCCGCCTTTGAAGCGGATGGAAACGATGTCGCCGGTCGTTTTGTCCACATGAAAAACCAGTCCCGCACCGGAATCGACGACGAGAACCTTTCCTTTGTCCTCCAAGCCAAACGCGCCCATCGCGCGCATCGGCGTGAAGATAGCGGCGATCAAAAATATCAGTGCAGTGAATGGGCGGTGCGCTTTCATGGGATTGCTTGCTGTTGGAAATTTGCTTTTGGGTTAGCGGACCGTGTCGGCCCAAGACGGGGATCGGAGTGGCTATGGCCCATTTCCAGCCGTTTGGCCAGCCATTCGTTGCCGACGCTGATGTGCCCTTTGAGCACCGAAGCCAAGGCCACCTTCCGGGGATCTCCTTTGCGGCTCGGGATCAGAAGGCCAATGATCCCCGACGAGCCAAGCAGGTGCTTCGCCAGAATTCATTTTCGCCTGCACCATCCGCGCCTACCTGAACGGCCTCCGCCAGATGTTAGTCCGGCACGTCGAAATTTGATAGAAATATTCTCACACCCCTCCACGTAAAAGGCGGCGATGAAAAAAATCCTCCTCGCGCTCCTGGCGTTAGCCGCCTTTGCCGACGCCGCACCGCTCGTCTATGAAGGCACCTCCGGCCCTGGCAAGGGCAAGCACATCGTCTTTCTCGCCGGCGATCACGAATATCGGTCCGAAGAAACGCTGCCGGCAATGGCCCGCCTGCTGGCCAAGAATCTCGGCTTCAAGTGTACCGTGCTCTTCAACATCGACCAAGCGACGGGCGAAATCACCGCCGGCAACTCGAACATGCCCGGTTTGGAGGCGCTCGAAACGGCAGATCTCGCGGTGGTCTTCCTGCGCTTCCAAGCCTTCCCGGCGGACCAGATGAAATATCTGGACGCCTACCTGAATCGCGGCGGACCGGTCGTCGGCCTGCGCACCGCAACCCATGCCTTCAAGACCACCAAGCAGGATCCCTTCGCGAAATACTCCTACGACAGCAAGGTCAGCGGCTACGAGAACGGCTTCGGCCATCAGGTGCTCGGGCAAACTTGGGTCGGCCACTACGGCACAAACCATAAGCAAAGCACGCTCATCACACCGGTGGCCGCCCAGCAGGCAAATCCAATCCTACGCGGGGTGAAAAACGTCTGGGTCCATGCCGGTGCCTATGTCGGCAAGCCCACGGACGGCGAAATCCTCACCATGGCCCAGCCGCTCAATGGCATGACCGCAGACTCCCCGCCCGACACCACCAAGGCCCCGATGCCATCCGAGTGGACCCGCACCTACAAGGCGGCAAACGGCAAAACCGGTCGCGTTTTCACCACGCTCTACGGTGCCTCCGAGGACATCACGAACGAAGGCTACCGCCGTCTGTTAGTAAATGGCTGCTTCTGGGCGCTTGGCATGGAAACCGCCATCAAGCCGGACTTAAAAGTCGATCTCGTCGGCCGCTACCAACCTAACACCTTCGGCCAGGCCGCGAACGCCAAGGGCGTCAAACCGGAAATGTATGCCGGTTACGACAGCCCGATCCCAGCGAATAACAACACCGGGAATGCTCCCGAAAAGGCTCCGGCGGCATCTCCCGCCCCAGCCGCACCCGCCAAACCGGCCAAAGAAGCCAAAGCGGACGCCAAGAAGCATGCCGGAGATGCCCGCGCACCCACCAAGGAACCCGCCCTTGCCGACGTCCCTGCCGACTATCACGATCCCCTGCCGTTCGCATTCAAAAAAGGCGAGGTCGTCGCCATCCTCGGCAACGGCCTGCCCGACCGGATGCAACATGACGGCTGGATGGAAACCCTGCTCCAAAGCCAGTTGACCGACCAACAAGTCCGTTTCCGCAACATGAGCGTCAGTGGCGACCGCCCGGATTCTTTCCCCCGCAGCAGCGGCTGGACCTCGACAACCGATTACCTCCAGCATGTGCAAGCTGGTGTCGTCTTCGGTTTCTTCGGCTACAACGAGTCGTATGACGGCGTGGCCAAGGCCGATGATTTCCGCAAGAAACTCGTCGCCTTCGTGAAAAAAACCCGTGGCTCGAAGGCCAACGGCACCTCATTCCCCCGCATCGTACTTTTCAGCCCCATCGCGCATGAGGACACCCACAACCCCAACGTCCCGGACGGCAAGGCCCACAACGTCCAACTCGAAGCCTACACCCAAGCCACCGAGGCCGCCGCCAAGGAAGCCGGCGTCGCCTACGTGGACCTGTTCCATCCCTCGCTGGCGCTGTTCAAAAAATCCAGCACCCCGCTCACCGTCAACGGCGTCCACCTCACGGAAGAGGGCAACCGCCAGCTCGCCGAGGTCATCGCCACCGACTTGTTCGGCAAACAAATCAGCGCCTCGCCGTCCATGGAGCCACTGCGCCAAGCCGTGCTCGATAAGGATCTCCACTGGCACAATCGCTACCGGGCCTCCGATGGCAATGACGTGTGGGGCAGCCGCTCCGTCCTCAAATTCGTCAAAGAGCAGAACAACGCCGAGGTGCTCCAACATGAATTGTCCATGCTCGACGTGATGACCGCCAACCGCGACGAGGTCATCTGGGCCCGCGCCCAAGGTAAGGACAAGCGGCCCGATGACAGCAAGGTGCCGGCACCCGTCCCGGTCATTTCCAACGTCGGCGGTGGCAGCAAGAGTTCCAGCGCCGTCAAGGAAGGCAGCCTGACCTACCTCGGCGGCGAGGAGGCCATCAAACATATGGCCGTCGCCAAGGGCTACAAGGTGAACCTCTTCGCCGACGAGAAACGCTTCCCGGAACTCGCCAACCCGGTGCAAATGCAAGTGGACCCCAAGGGCCGCATCTGGGCCGCCGTATGGCCGACCTATCCGAAATGGGAGCCGCTCAAGAAAATGAACGACGCCCTGCTCATTTTCCATGATGACAACAACGACGGCATCGCAGACCGCGTCACGGAATTCGCAAAAGTCCAAAACCCACTCGGCTTCGAGTTCTGGAACGGCGGCGTTATCGTCACCTGCATGTCCGAAATCATCTTCCTCAAGGACACCGACGGCGACGATAAGGCCGATGTCCGGACCATCCTCCTCCAAGGCCTCGATACCGCCGACACCCACCATGGCGCAAACAACCTCATCTACGGACCCGACGGCGGCATCTACTGGCAAAGCGGCGTCTTCATGCAACACAACTACGAGCACCCTTGGGGTTCCTCCCTGCAAAGCTCCGTGGCCGGCATGTATCGCTTCGACCCGCGCCGCTTCACCATCACCATGCACGCGGCAAACTCGCCGAATTCCCACGGCACGGCCTTCGACTACTGGGGCTATCAATACGCCACCGACGGCACCAGCGGCCGCGCCTTCCAAGTCCGTCCCGAGGGCAACGGTTTCAAAATGCACGAGCTCCTGAAAAAGGAAGTGCGCCCCGTCACCGCCAGCACCATCGTTTCCAGCGCGAATTTCCCCGAGGCCGTGCAGGGCGATTTCCTCATCTGCAACGTCATTGGTTTCCTCGGCGTGAAACAATACCACCTGACTCGCAACCCCGATAATGGCGAGGTCTGGGGCGAACCCGATGGCGACGAACTCACCGTCACCACGCTCAATGCCGACGGCACCAAGACGGAGGAGAAATCCCGCGGCCTGCTCATGAGCGGCGACAAGAACTTCCGTCCCTCTGGCGCGGTCTTCGGCACCGACGGCGCACTTTACGTGAGCGATTGGCAGAACGTCATCATCGGCCACATGCAGCACAACGTCCGCGACCCCAACCGCGACCACACGCATGGCCGGATCTATCGCATCACCGCCACCGGACGCCCTTTGCAGAAACCCGTCGCCATCGCTGGCCAACCAATCCCCGCGCTGTTGGAAAACTTGAAATCCCCCATCGACGGCATCCGCCACCGCACCCACATCGAGCTGAGCGGGCGCGATTCGAAAGAAGTGGTCGCCGCCACTCAGCAGTGGCTGAAACAATTTAATCCGAACAAAAAAGAGGACGCCCACCCGCTGCTTGAAGCACTCTGGATCGAGCAACAACACAATTCTCACAATGAGGAACTGCTTGGCCAGTTGTTGAAATCCCCGGAACCCCACGCCCGCATCGCCGCCGCCACCATTAAGCATTTCTGGACGACCGACGCCGCCACCCAACACGGCGGAGTCATCGCCGAAGTCGCCGGAGCCGCCGCGAAAAAATCCGGCATCATCGCCGACCGTGCGGACCTAACGGAAATCCGCATCGCCACCATCCAGGAACACATGTCTTACGATGTGAAGGAACTCACCCTCAAGGTCGGCAAGAAAAATCACATCACCTTCGCCAACATGGATTTCATGCCCCACAACTTTGTGATCGTGAAACCCGGCACGGCAGATACAGTCGGCAACCTCGCACTGACGCTCGGTGCCAAGGGCTTCGATGTTGGCTTCATCCCCGAGACACCGGACATCATCGCGCATACCAAAATGCTCGACAACGGCGGTGAACAGGCCATCGACGTGACCTTCGCCACCCCCGGTGACTACCCGTTCATTTGTTCTTTCCCCGGTCACCACCTCGTCATGCGCGGCGTGCTACATGTGAAGTGAGTCAACTCATGACATCCCCGTGAAATCGGGTTGCGATCCGGGGCGGGGACGTTAGCCTACTAAAGCAATGAATGAAGATCCGGAGCTAGTGGAGCAACGCAACAGCCTCAAACTCGAACGCCTCGAACTCGCGCTACGGGCCTCCAACGAAGGCATCTGGGACTGGCAGACGGATCAACGGGAAATCTTCTACTCGCGCCGTATCCTGGAATTCCTGGAATGCGGCAAAGACCACGCGCCCCACCTGTTTCTCGCACCTTTCCCGCAAATCCACCCCGAGGAACTGCCCGCCTTCGAGCGCGCCGTAAAAAATGCCCTCCAAGACGGCGGCCCGGAAACCCTCGCCGTGGACGCCCGGGTCCGCACCGGTGGCGGCGACTGGCGCTGGCTGCGCATCCGTGGCACCATCGTCCGCAGTCGCGAGGGCAAGGCCATCCGCATCGCTGGCTCGATGATCAACATCAGCCTGCGCAAAGCCGCCGAGGCCCAGATCGAGGAAGAGCGTTTCCTCCTCCGTCAGTTGATCGACCACGTCCCATTGCAAATTTACTTCAAGGACCTCGACTCTAAAATCACCATGGCCAACCAACGCATGGCCGAGTGGATGGGCTTCTCCAAGGGTTCGGAACTCACCGGCAAGCACGACCGCGATTTCTTCGATCCCGACCACTGGCAACCCGCCGCTGCCGATGAACGCCGCATCATCAAATCCGGCGATGCCATCATCGACCAACTCGAACGCGAAACCCGCAGCCACGGCGAGGAAACCTGGGTCATCACGTCCAAATTCCCCTGGCGCGACCGTCAAGGCCGGATCAAGGGCACCTTCGGCGTCTCCAGCGATGTCACGAAATTGGTCAAGGCCGAGCGCGAAGCCACCGACCTCGCCAACCAGCTCCAGTTGCAGAACGAAGCCTACGAGGAGGAACTCATGCTGGCCCGGGAAATCCAGCAAGCCCTCGCCGTCGAGGGCTTCCCCGCCTCGACCGCCACCCACCTCCGCCACCTGAACTTCGGTGCCCGCTACATCCCCATTTCCGGCCTCGCCGGGGACTTCTTCGAAGTCATGAAAATCAACGAAGACTGCTTCGGCGTCCTGATCTGCGATGTCATGGGCCACGGCGTCCGCTCCGCGCTTATCGTCGCGATGCTGCGCGGGCTGCTAGAAAAGCAACGCGCCCAAACCCACGAACCCAGCCTCTTCCTCCAGGGCCTCAACGACGGCCTCGCCGCCATTCTCGAACGCTCGCGCACCACCATGTTCGCCACCGCCTTCTTCGGCGTCATCGACCTCACCGCCGGCACTTTCAAATACTCTTGCGCCGGCCACCCCGGCCCCATCGTCACCGGCCCTAACGGCATCCGACAGATCGCCTGCGAACGCGCGGAAAAAGGCCCCGGCCTCGGCCTGATCCGCGGCGCGGTCTATCCGTGCAACCAATTAAACCTCGCGGAAATCGACCGCATGATCCTCTTCACCGACGGCGTCCTCGAAGCCGAGAACCAGAGCGGCGAGCCTTTCTTCGAAAAGCGCCTGATGGAAATCATCGACCGCCACGCCACCACCCCGCTGGAAAACCTCCTCGACGGCATCCTCTCCAGCGTCCTCGCCTTTTCCGAGGGCCAGCACTTCGACGACGACGTCTGTCTGCTAGGCATCGAAGTCTCCCGCTCCGCCTGATCGAATGGGCAATGAGGTTTCATAGGGATGACTCATAAACTGTGAAATCCAGATCAGTTAGGATTCGTCGCGTCCGCTCCATTTGGGCGCGAGTAGCGATTTCAATTCACAGATACTTATCCGTGACGGCGCCTTCGCTGGCGGTGGAGACGAGCTTGGCATATTTCGCGAGGACGCCGTGGGTGTAGCGCGGGGCGGGCTGGATCCAGGCGGCTTTGCGGGTGGCGATTTCCGCGGCGGTTAGATTCACGTCGATGCGGTTGTTCACGGCGTCGATGGTGATTTCATCGCCTTCTTCCAAAATACCGATGGTACCGCCGAGGAAGGCTTCCGGGGTGATGTGGCCGACGACGAAGCCGTGGCTGCCACCGGAGAAGCGGCCATCGGTGATGAGCGCGACGGTTTTGCCGAGGCCCATGCCCATGACGGCGCTGGTGGGGCCGAGCATTTCGCGCATGCCAGGGCCGCCTTTTGGGCCTTCCATGCGGATGACGATGACATCGCCGGGGTGGATTTGTTTGCTGAGGATGGCCTTCATCGCATCGTCCTCGGAGTTGTAAACTCGTGCCTTGCCGGTGAAGAGTTCGCCTTCCTTGCCGGAGATTTTGGCGACGGCGCCGCCTTCCGCGAGATTGCCGTAGAGCACGCGGAGATGGCTGTCTTTTTTGATCGGATTGGATAGCGGGCGGATGATCTGCTGGCCATCAGGGTATGGCGTGCAGAATTTCTCGATGTTTTCACGCATGGTGCGGCCGGTGACGGTCATGCAATCGCCGTGAAGCAGGCCGCCATCGAGCAGGATTTTCATGAGCGGCACGGTGCCGCCGATGGCGACGAGGTCGGACATGGCGTATTTTCCCGACGGCTTGAGATCCGCGAGGACGGGGACGTTTTTTCCGATGCGCTCGAAGTCGTCGATTGTGATATCGACCCCCGCCGAGTAGGCGATGGCGGGGATGTGGAGGGCGGCATTGGTGGAGCCGCCGAGGGCGATGAGCACGGTGATGGCGTTCTCGAAGGCCTGCTTGGTAAGGATGTCGCGGGGCTTGATGCCGAGTTTGAGCAGATTGATGACGGCGGCTCCGGCGTCGAAGCAGTCGCGCATTTTATCATCGGAAATGGCGTTCTGGGCGGAGCTGTTTGGAAGCGACATGCCGAGCGCTTCGATGGCGCTGGCCATGGTGTTCGCGGTGTACATGCCGCCGCAGGAACCGGCACCAGGGATGGCGTTGGACTCGACGGTTTCAAGTTCTTCATCGGTGTATTCGCCATTCGCGTGTTTGCCGACGGCCTCGAAGACGGAGACGATATCGAGGTCTTTTTGCTCGCCCTTGATCGTGGCGCAACCGGGCAAAATGGTGCCGCCATAGACGAAAACCGACGGGCGATTCATGCGCGCCATCGCCATCAGGCAGCCGGGCATGTTTTTGTCACAGCCGCCGATCGCGACAAAGCCGTCCATGCCCTCACAACCGACGACCGTCTCGATGGAATCGGCGATGACCTCGCGGGAAACGAGCGAGTATTTCATCCCCTCAGTGCCCATGGAAATGCCGTCAGAGATGGTGATGGTATTGAAGATGATCCCCTTCCCGCCCGCTGCGTTAACGCCGTTAGAGGACTCGATGGCGAGCTTATCAATGTGGACGTTACAAGGCGTGACCTGACTCCAGGTGGAGGCGATGCCGATTTGAGGCTTGCTGAAATCTTCTTTTTTGAAACCGACGGCATAGAGCATGGCGCGGCTGGGTGCGCGGTCGGGGCCATCAACAAGCGGACTGGAAAAGGGGCGGGTGGTATCGTTCATCGCGTGAGGAGCATCTTGCCGGATCGGGGTCTGCGTCAAGAACGGGAGATTTATTTCACGCTTCGTAATTCACTCCCCCAAACCCTTCGCATACACCTCGTCTTCCGTGAAAACGATGAGCATCGGGCGGCAGCAGATTTCACAATCGTAGTCCACTTCCGTCGGCATTTCATCCGGGTGCGGCACCGCCACTTCAAAGACTTCAAAACAGGTCGGACAGGTGACTTGGGCGAGTTCCATGGCCTCATAATAGACCGCTGGGGAAATTTTCCAAGCGGCGATTCTCTTTTCAAAAGCGGATTATTTGGATTATCCGCCTGTTGGCTTCATCCGCTTGGCTAGCCACCCGCCAACAAGCCCGCAAATGAGAAGTCCTAGCAGCCTGTCGGACTTAGCGAGTTAACGCGCTGAGAATCGGCTGTACGAATTTTGATC
>JANXMQ010000022.1 GCA_025354565.1 Akkermansiaceae bacterium | reverse complement strand
TGGGGTTGCCCATGGTTTCGGTGGCCCAGAGGTTGGCGTCGTTGGTGATGCCGCTGTCTTTGTCGGTGGTGACGGACTGGCGCTCCATGACCCATTCGAGGGCGGGCTTGCCGTTGACGATGTAGTCGTAGGCGGCGAGCGGGATGTTTCTGAGGGTGATGGTTTCGTTGTAGATGACGGTGGTCTTGTCGTTGACGCTCTTGTTGGTTTCCGGGTCCTTTTTCTTGGCGAACTTCATTTTGGTGACGCGGAAATTAAGGAGCGGCGACCTTATTGTCGCCTCTTCCGCATTCGCCGCCGAAGAAGAGGGACAATAAGGTCTCTCCTCCTTACCGACTGCCACCACCACGCCCGGGAAACATTCCACGGTCTCGTAGTTCAAATGCCAATGCGCCAGCTCGCGGCCAGCTTGGGAGAAGGCGCGGAAATCCGCAAACGTCTTCACGGCGGGGATGCGCGGGAGTTCCTTGCCGAGGTTGTCGGCATAGCGGCTGCGGTAGTCCGGGGAATGCAGCAACCCGTAAAGTGCAGTAAATATAAGCTCATAAATCAGTGTTAGTGAAGTGTCTGCCGAATCGGCGGAATTCCTCCTTTGCGACCGATTCCGAACGCGACTCGATACACGTCGGGCATCTGGACACGGTTTGCTTTCTGCCGGGAAAAGATCCCGAGTCGGATCAGGTTCTCAAAAAGTCCTTCTGTTTGATTCTGTGGAGAAAACGTTGGACCGAGCTTCGCCGAGAACTCATCAGCATCACTGCCTTTTGAGCGATTTATCGTAGAAAATACATCCTCATGCTCCCAAATTGAGAATATGTCTGACTGATCACAAGGCACATTGATCCGGGCGTTTAACGCACCCATCACTTCGCCAACCCAAGGATAGTCCTCTGTAATTTCTTTCACGCGTGTTTGAGAGGCTGCGGAGACACCTTGCTGGATGCCCGTAAAGTAGAGTGGCAGGGAAGTATTTGATGGTGGCTCAACCGCAGCAGCCTCGCGGAGCGCAGCGAGAAAACTGCGAGGGCTGATTTCACCGTGGCTGTCGGCAAGATGGTTTGGCAACCAGGTATAAGGGTAGCCACGTTTCACACTCTTCTGATTATGGCTCATCGCTCCACCTGAAAGAGCGTGAAACATCTCCCGTTGAGCTTTCGCTTCGGCTTTGATGGGAGCCGGAAGTCCCCAAACATTTTCCTTATTCTCCCACTTCGCCGGCAGGAAACCATTGCTCGACAGAATCTGAATGGTACCATCTCGAAACGCTTTGGCCGCTTCTTCATGATCGGCATTCGCCATCCGCTGAAAAAAGAGCGCGTAAAGTTCCACAGGACTCCAATCCAAACATGCATGACCATCGAGCAATTTCGAAGCGTCAGGAAATGCGACGATTTGCGGATCATCAAACATGTCTGGCCGGAGAAACACTTTTGCTCTGATCCTTGAAAAAGATTGAAGCTGAAGGCTGAAACGAAGAATTGAGCGGGCTAGTGGGCGGATTTCTTCCCACGTGGAGCCTAGTCGATCAAGCCCATCGAATGCGATCAAAAGATGTGCATTTTGATCCTCCAAGCGTTTCACCAAAGCGAGTATCAGACCTTCCACAATTTCGACATTGTCCGCGGTCCATTTTACCCTATCGGCCCACGTGTTCATACCATGGTAAGGTGAGGTCTCTTGAGGAATGGCCTGCTTGAGGAGGACCGTTGTCCAGATATCCTCCAAATGAGATGAGTGATCCTTCGTAAGATTTCCCAAAACTCGCGGAGAAGGGTAACTTTCTGTTCTCACAGATATTCCAAAGCCGGGGATGACTTCGAGATTGTCGGCGGGAGAGAGTTTTGCCCCAAGGGTGTTGGTGATCCACCGTCGATGCTCCTCCCTTTGTAAAGCCGCCCACCAGAAACTCTTCCCACTCCCTCGTCCTCCCCGAACAATTGCAGTCTTGTAGTCGAGTGCTTTTGCCTGAGAAAAGGTAACCAACGCGTCGGCTACTTTACCTGGGTCGTCGATCGTGGCGGTGACTTCGCACGCCTTGGCGATAGCCCCTCGGAGATCGGCGGAATCGATAGAAAATGGGGTGCTCATAGTTCTGAACGTGGTTCAATTTGAAGACGCTCTTCGATACAGGATAGAAAATCGCTGTAGCAAAGGCGAATGAGGTCCTCGTCATGAAATGATGAATTGGCCTCATTCGGATCAAACTCCATAAATTTCCGGTCCCACATGATTGAGGGAGCAGAATGCGGCGCATCGCTATCTGCTTCTTGGAAGTTGAAGATATCTCCGGATTCAGACCCTGGCGGGATATCCTCATAAAGTGTTTCATTGAAGAGCGAGTAAGCGGCAGCGGAAAATGTCTCGCGATGTTCCTGCCGACCGGTCTCCGGCATCATGGCGTCTACGAGTTGAAGTCCGTCACGGAAGGTCGCTAGATGACGCGGGAACGAGCGCCAGTGCTCAAACATGCACCGGTAACCCTCCCATGTCTGCGGGGAATGGCTGGCAAAAAGTAGCCTCAACGCATCCGGCAAGCGAACCAGAAGTGTGGCGGCGATGTCATGCATTCCTGCACGGCTATCCAAAAGTACCACATCAGGTTTTTCTGCCTCCTCCAAATGTCTAAGCATCCGGAAGAAGCGCTCAGGGAAGCTCTGTTGTTTGCTTTCCCCCTGACGTGCGAGGTCGGCATAGACACGAGAGAGTTTGGGAATGTAACCTGTCTCCTCTCGTCCGAAGGCAGGAGCCACCCGTATTATTCCGGGCCAATTTGATGCAAGGGGGCTGAACGAAACCATTTTATCGAGCAAGTCGAGGGATGCTTGGCCCAAGCCATCCTCCATAAACCAATCAATGATACCAAGTGGGGGCCGTTCAGTAAGAGGCAATAGCAGACTGCTCAAGCCCGGCGACTCGAGGTCCATATCAAGCACCAAAACCTTCAAGCCCTGCTTAGCGAAATGCCGAGCGGTTAGGCACAGTGCTGTAGTCCGCCCTACTCCACCCTTGAGACCAAAAAACACAATTCGTTTTGGGTGCTGATTTCCCTCTGTGCTTGCCAATTCAGGAAATGCACCCTGTAGCCAATCTGCTCCGATCACGCCGCGATCGACGAAGGAGATTTCGCGAGGCCCGTCATCCAGCATCAGATACTGCAAGAGCGGGTTGGCGCGGACTTCGGTGGAATTGAAAAAGTCGGAGTCGATAAGAATCGGCCGGTCGACGTCCGTGCTCGACCCAAGTGCTTCTATCCACGCATTTTTCATCACTTCACATTCTTGGCTAGTTAGCGGCGGGCACAGAAGACGCAGGCGGCCGTAGAGGTCACGGAGCAATACGAAATTCTCCGCCCCCTTGGTGCGGACCAACTCACTTTCGGCGAGTAGGCTGCGGGCGATTTCAAGGCCTTGATTGAAGCGGATGATTTTCATGGATCAATAAATGGGGTGCCCATCGAGCATTGCTGAGTCAAGGGCAGACTGAATTTCCAGCGAAGCAGTTTGCCAGTCGGGTTCGGAAGCTTGCGGGTAGTCGGGATGGCCAGCATCGTAGTAGCGGAACTCAGCCTTCCAAGAATGGAGACCAGCAAGCGTTGGAGTATGCGCGAAGTATTGGGAATTAGTATGACCTGCAACCAAAGTCTGGTAGCTCGTCGCTAGGCCCGAGGCATCAATTATCTGATTAACGTGAGCCCGTGAGCCACGCAGGTCTCCTGTGACAGGATCCCGCTGTAGGCCGTTGCATAGCAACAGCAAATACTTCAGCCCGCATTCTGCCGAAAGCCCAAAAAAATGTCCGGCATTAAGGTTGCGATCTTCGCTTCCATCGTTTGCCAAGTAAGTGGCATCCGAATGCAAGCGCCGCGCAGCTATAAAAAAAGAAATCCGGGTCATGACAATTGCGGGCTGAGAATTTTACGGAAATGAGAGCAAGTTCCACGAGGACTTCGGCGGACACTGAGGGTTTGGGGCTTTAGGCCCCGGTCGACAAGGGTAAGATTTCTCGGACCACGAAAAATCCTTGGAGGTCGTTTGGCGAGTGCTTTCCAACAGCCAATGATGCGGGCGGAGACGTGGGCTTCGTCGATGGTGAGGACGATAACCTTGTAATCGGTGAGGAGCTTGATCTGGACGGCCTCGGAGAAGGTGATGACGTGGAGCTGCTTGCCGAACTGCTTCTCGTCGTTCATGTCGTAGAGGACGGTGTTGTCCTGTGCGGCAGTGGCCTTGGCCATGTAGCCATAGATCCGCGGGGTGGCGGTCATGTAGAGGCGCTTGGCGGCGCGGATGAACTGGTTGTCGTGGATTTTGACGAAGTTACTTTCCTGATCGCCCTCGAAGGTGGCTCCGGTGGTGCGGTGGGCCTCGTCGCAGATCACGAGGCCGATCTCCGGCAGGCCGTAAAGATGCTGGGCGCGGCTGATGACATCGAGCGAGTGATAGGTGGAGAAGATGACGCTCATGTGCTGAGCGTCGTGGCGTTTCTTCAACTCGTGGGCGAGGCGCTTGGCATCGGTGGTGGCGGGGTAGCGCAGCTCGTGGGCGAAGGTTTCCACGATGTCCTCGTCCTTGGCGCGCTTCTTGCCGATCTCCGCATCCGAGCAGACGGCGAAGGAATGGAGCGGCACGGCGCTTTCCTGCGTCCACTCGGTGAGGGTCTGGGAAAGCAGGTTCAGGCTGGGGACGAGGAAGAGGGTGATTTTTCCCGGCCCGGCCACATCCTCGGCGATCTTGAGACTGGTGAAGGTTTTCCCGGTGCCACAGGCCATGATCAGCTTGCCGCAGTCCGCGGACTTGAAACCGAGCAGGACATTGGTCTTGGCGCTGGTCTGGTGCTTGCGGAGTTCCTTCTTCTGCTTGAGCGCCGGGGCGGCGGAGGGTTGGTATTTCGCCCAGTCGATCTGCGAGTTTTCGAGGGCTTGAAGGTCGATCTTGTAAACGGGCGGGGTCTGGCCGATGAGGGAGTTTTCGGCGTTCTCGGACCAGTCGTTGGTGGTGATGACGATGATGATGCGCTGGGTGAACGGCGCTTGGCCGGAGGCGGTAAAGAAGCTGTCGATGTCGGCTTTGCGGACGCGGTAGTCTTCGGCATAGCACTTGCACTGGATGGCGTGGAATTCCTCGGTGCCGTGGGTCTTGGCGACGAGGTCGATGCCGGTGTCCTTGGCGGAAAAACCGTGGGCCTTGGCCCAGTCCGCGAAGAGCCAGACATCGGAGTAGAGATCGGCATACGATGCCTCGAAGCGGAAGTAGGTGCGGATGAGTTCCTCGAAGTAGGTGCCTTTTTCGCGCTCGGTCTGGGAGGTGGCGCGGTAGGCGGCGAGGATTTTCTGGAGAGGCGTCATGAATTGCATGAAAACTAATCGGTGGGAGGAAGCGGCGGCGAGGGAAATCGATGGGAACCTACAAGGAACCGGAGCGCTGGAAATGAGTCACTCGATTGGAGAGAGCTTCGCGCGACACTTTGCTTTGGCCCCGTCCGCCGCATGGTTTTACCATTTCTCGTGAGTGGGTCATGAGGGGGTCAAAGCCCCCCATTTAAGCGGACTCTGTCATGATGACCCGAGGAAGAAAAAATGGAGTTAGAAATCCAGATAGATCTCCGTCCGGCGGTTTGCCCGGCGGCCCTCGGGATTGTCCGCGCCGGTTTCCGTGACATTCGGGCGGCGCGGTTGGCTGTCGCCCTTACCGACCGTCACGATCTGGCTCGCGGAGACTCCGGCCTTGGTGAGAAAATCCCTAACCACTTCGGCGCGGCGGGATGATAGTTGATTGTTGTAGTCCTTAGTCCCAAGTGCGTCGGTGTGACCGCTGAGGGTGATTTTTTTACCAGGGTCCGCTTTGAGAATTAGTGAAACAATCTCTAACTGACGTCGGGTGCGCGGGTTCATCATGTCTTCATTGAACTCAAAATACAGCGCGAGCGTGTCACCACCGGCGGGGTTCTTGACGAGCGGCGAATAGTAGATGTCACCGCCCGCGACCCGGCGGGCGTAATCGGCTAACAGTTGGTTGAGGTTGATTTCCGAAACCCGCCAGTTCGCGGGCTGGGGTGGTTGTTTGAGCGTCATCGCGAATTGGGCGCTTTGGGTGCCATCGACGGTCTCGACGTTGGCAAGGTAGCCGACGGTGTCATCGCGCTGAAACATCGAGCGTAGCGGCTTGGACTTGCGGAGTCGGTAGCCGCCATCTTCAAACAGAATGCAGAGCCCGGCGATCTTCGCGTCCGAGACCGTGGCTGGATCGACGAAGGCGCGCGCGAATTCGAAATCCTGCTTCAATACCGCCTGCAAAAACGCGTCCGCCACGCCGAGCGAATCCGCGAAGACGGCCTTGGGAATCGGCTCACCCGCAGCCGGGGGCAGGGTCAATTTCTCCACAATCCACTTGCCGTCGAGCTTGTGCAGATCGAGAAAAATCCGGTCGCGCCCGGCGGGTTGGCCGTCCAGCTCGAGCGCCCAACGCGCACGCGTGTTCAATTCCAACTCGCCCACCTCGCGCACGCCGTCCGGCTGGCGCAGGTGGATTTGGTTTGAGGAAAGTTGCTTGAGCCGCGCGATGGTGGCAGCGTCTAACGCATCCTTGCCGATGAGGCGGCCAACCTTCGCGAGATCGCCTGCTTCCAGGGCTTTGGCGATTTGGGCGACGAGCACGGCGGGGTCCACCGCACCGAGGCCGAGGCCCAAGTCCGCAAGTACCGTGGCGGGATCTTCCGGTGGGGCTGGCTCGGTTAGAGCGGGGATTTTCGGCGGCAGGGCGGCACTAGGCGGCGGCGTGCCCGACCGCACTGGCGGCTTCACGCCCGGCCGGAGGATCAACAGAACCAAGGCCACTGCGGCAAGCACGGCAGCGAGGCCGAGGAAAAAATAGGGAAGCTTGGATCGTTGCATGAGACTGGATAAAAAAACGCGGGCTGGCTGGAGTAAATTACACCCATTCCCGCTCATTGTTGACGCGGGACGGCGGGCACATTCACCATCACCACCTGCCCATCGCGGATCAGGTGGAGCGTGGTGCTTTGGACGGCGGCGGACGCGGCGAGATTCAGGAAAAACTCACTCGCACCGCTGATCCGGGTGTTATTCACCGCGACGATGAGGTCCCCGGCTTGCAGCAAATTTACCGCCAGCGAGTTTTCCGTTAGACCGGTCACCACCACGCCACGAAACCCGCGCAGTCGCTCGGGCACTGCCAGATCGCGGACTTGGATGCCGAGCGCTTGCAACACATCTTCCGGATCATGCGTGCGACCCTGCCCGCCGGGATCGGCTGGCAGCTTGGCCGTGGCACCCGCCGCGCCGCCCTCGGTGATGAGCGCCTTGAGCTGCAGTGGCTGGCCTTTGCGCCAGACATCAAGGATGAGTGTCTCGCCGACTTTCGTCCGCTGGACGAGCGAGAACAACTGAGTGGAGGTGTGGATTTTCTCGTCGTTCACCGAGCGGACGACATCCCACGGCTGCAAGCCCGCCGCTTGGGCCGGGGAGCCGGGGGAAACTCCCATCACCGCCGCGCCCTCTTCGTCCTGATAGCCGAGGGCATTTCTAACTGCCGCATCCAGATCGTGCATCTGGACGCCGAGGAAGCCCCGCACCGGACGACCGCGATCGAGGATTTGAAACAGCGAGTCCTTCACGTCGTTCGCAGGAATCGAAAAGCCGACACCTTGGAAGCCGGGGTTCTGTTTGTCCTGAGAAAAAATCGCGACGTTGATGCCGATGATCTCGCCGCGCAGGTTGACAAGCGGGCCGCCAGAGTTTCCCGGATTGATCGCGGCATCCGTTTGGAAAAGGTCGCGCTGGTTGTCCGAGAGCGAGCGCTCCTTCGCGGAAATGATGCCCTGCGTCACCGTCTCGCCGAGCCCGAAGGGATTGCCCACGGCAAGCACGATTTGCCCGACCTTCACTTGTGACGAGTCGCCCAGCTTCAACGGCGCGAACGTCTCATCCGAGTCAATTTTCAAAACCGCAATATCTAACAATTCATCCTCGCCGATCAGATGCGCGGTGTAGGTTTTTCCCCCGTGGAGCGTGACCCGGATTTTTTGCTGCCCGACGATCACGTGATGGTTGGTCATGATATGGCCCTCCTTCGTAACGATCACGCCGGAACCCTGCCCCTGCGTCGGGTAATTGCGAACGCGGGTGCCGCCCCAGATGTCGAGCAGTTGCTCGCTGCGCATCCCGGCGGTGTCGATGCTGACGACAGATGGCACGACCGCTTCGGTGAGCCGTGCGTATTCGTTGTTGAGCCTGGAGAGCAGTTCGACATCTCCCACATCGAGCGGAGCCTTGTCGGGCAGGGTGAAGGCTTCCGGGTGAAATTGGCCGGATTTTTTCGCAAACCCGGGGATCAGGCTACGCAGATCGCCTCCGCTGTGCCAGGTCCGCAGGACCGTGACGATGGCGAACATGATGGCAAAAGTGGCGACCAGCACGATCAAACGACCGAAGGAAGATTTCATGGGGTGGGTGGGTGACGCCCGGTATCATGCTCCAGAATTCCAAAGTTCCAAGTGCGGAAACCGAGTGGTTCGCGTAAGGAATTGGGAAATCAGGTGAAGGGCTATTTTTGCCTTATCGCCGCCGGTTCGGCGCGAGACGCGCCAGCCACCATGGTAGCAGCGCCACGGACGATTTTCATTCTTCCCGCTTGGCCTCGTCCGCAGGATCTGAGATGAAACCCGACATGCGAGTTCCCATTCTCCTGATTTGCGCCACCTTCATTCTCACAAGTGTCGTTCGTGGTGAACACTTGGCCGATGCGGATCGCGAAGCATTGCTGGCGAATCTGGACAAGCTCCGGGATTCCGCAGAGTCCAAAATGGATTCCAAATACCGCGTCGCGATCGCCGCCTACCGCACGGCAGCGGCTAGCGATGAAGCTGCCATCGAGCTTTTCCTCAACTGCACCGACCGGGTGAAATTCGAGGAAATGCAAAAGAAGCAGCAGGAGTTCCGTGAGTGGAAGCGCAAGGAGGCGGAGAAACTACAGGTTCCCGGCCTGCGCGAGGCACTCCGCCAGCAACTCCGCTGGCTGATCCTCACGCTCGAGGCCGCCTCGCCCAAAGCCGACCGTGTGAAACTCGCTGCGGAGGCCCAGGAAATCGTCGATTCCATTTTCCGCGATGCCCAAAGGCTTAACGGTCAGGAAGGTCTGTTAGCTCAACCGGTGACCTCCACGGTATTCGCCAAGGCCTATGACATCAGCAACCCGAAAACAGATAATTGGCCGCTCTCACCCATCCAGCTCGATGCCATTTACAGTGGAATCCTGATGCCGCCCTGCCAGAAACCCGCCCGCGTCGCGGAATTGCGGGCGCTGTGGATCAAGCGCATCCAGCAGGAAGGGGCGAAAGTCGAATATTGGGTGGGTAATCGCCGCGAGGAAAAAAAGGGGGCAATCGCTGTTAGTCCCGAGCCCGTGGAATACCAAAAATTCCTTGAAATTGCCCAACCGAAACTCCAGTGGGAGATGGAAGTGGATCTCTACCGCAACGGCGACGAAAGTGGCGCGGCCGTCCGCATGTTGGCCCACCTTGAAAAACACCTCACCCACCCCTCCGCCCGCGAGTGGGGCGAGCAGTTCAAGGACCTGCTCAAACCCGCAGCCCCGCCCGTTCCGCCGAAACCTGCGGAAGAAAAGGCACCGTGATCTATGATTGCTTGACGGGTGCTGCATGATGCTATTTTCAGGTTGCACCGGGCTGGGGATGCGTTAGCCTAACGACTGAATCAAACCCTCAATATCATGTCGAAAATCATCAGTCTCCTTGTCGTCGGCAGCTTGATCGTCCCGACGTTCGCCCAGTCGCCACCGCAAAGCGCCGCTGCGCTCTATCAGCGCGGCCTCGCTGCGGAAAAAGCCGGGGATCCCGCGACCGCAAAAAAGTTCTACACCAGCGCCCTGAAACTGGACCCCAACTATGCCGACGCCCGATTCAGCCTGGGCCAGTTGAAACTCACTGCGGACAACATTACTGCGAAGGGCCGTGAGGCGAAATTCAATGCAGTGCCGATCCCCGTCTTCCAGTTGGATCAAGCCACTTTACAGGAATCTCTGGACGCTTTGAGCCAGATCATCGAGAAGCAATCCAACTCGGAAGTGACGCCGAATTTCGTCATCCAGGACCCCAAAAATCTCCTGAGCACCCACAAGATTTCGCTCAATCTCAAGAACGTGCCCGCCCAAGCGGCCTTGAAATACGTGCTCGAACAAACGGGAGCCAAGGCCCGCTATGACGAGCACGCCGTGGTGATCATCGCTCCTTGAGTGGGGAAAGCGCTGGGAGGTGGTTGTGGCGTCACGCCGCAACCACGTCCGCACCCGCTGTCCGTCACATTGAATTTTACACGACCCTCAGCCTCACCGCTCGATCCGGAAGCCGCTGAGGTTTTCCATGAGTGGAATTTTCATGGCGGTTAGATTCTTGATGTGATGGGCGACGCTGGATTCCTCCGCGATTTCCTTGATGAAGGATTCCACTTCATCCGGCTCGCCCATCACCTGCAATTCGACGCTGCCATCCGCCAGATTCTTCACCCAACCGCAGAGCTCGAAACCACGCGCGAGATCCTTGACGGTGTAGCGGAAACCGACGCCCTGGACCCGGCCCTCAAAGATGACGCGCTTGGCTAACATCCGCTCAATGGCCGCGTGCCGGCGGCGCGTTTTCCTTGAAGGGATTGGCTTTCAGCTCGGAGGATTTGATGCCGAACACCTGCTCGAAGGTCTTGCCGGGCAACAAATTGATGACGATGGGCGCGCTGCGTTTGCCCTCGGCATCGTAGAGATAGATGATCCGCTGTACGGGCATTTCCTTGTCGTTTGCCGGGTTAATGCGCTTGACCCGCGAGTCGAACATGAGTTCCTCGACGAGCAATCCGGTGACCCGGTGATAACCGTAGCTGACCTTGAACATTTCCTGGTTCTGGCCGTCGCGGATCTTGCAGCCTAACGGATCTCCGTTGGCATTCATCTTGTAAGTGGTGACCATGGTTAGAACACCGTTGGGAGAGTAGGTTTTCTTAGTGAGCGTAAGGTTATCAGGGCTACGGATGAAGACCGAGCGCGAGCCATCTTCGAGCCGCATGTAGCGCACGTTCGGGCCATCCACGCCATCGAACTCAGCCGCATGGCACAGCGGTGAGAGCAGCACCAATGCGGCGAGAGAGAGTTTTTTCCAAGTTGCCAAGGTGTTCATAGGGCGCAAGGTAGCGCCCCAAGGCGGACGCTGCAAGCCGCCAATCGACCAATGATTTGGATAACCCGCCGCACCACTTTGGATCTCACGCAGCGGGCGCGGGTGATGGGGATTTTGAATGTCACACCGGATTCGTTCTCGGACGGCGGTGCGTATTCCGGGGTGGAAGCCGCACTGGTCCATGCCCGCAGGATGATCGCGGAGGGGGCGGAGCTGATCGACATCGGCGGGGAATCCACCCGACCAGGGGCCGCGCCAGTGTCGGCGAGTGAGGAAATCGCCCGGACGGCACCAGTGATCGCAGCACTGCGGGTGGAGTGGGACGGGCTGATTTCCATCGACACCTCCAAGGCCGCCGTCGCTGAGGCCGCGCTAGCCGCCGGGGCGGACATCGTGAACGACGTGACAGGTCTGTTTGGTGATGCGGAAATGCCGGAGTTATGCGCCCGCAGCGCATGCGGGGTGGTGGTGATGCACATGCAAGGCACCCCGCGCACGATGCAGGAGGCTCCGCATTACCGGGACGTGGTGGCCGAGGTGAGCGCGTTTTTCGCGGAAAGGCTGGCGACTCTAACGGCAGCGGGGATCAATCCAGCCGCGCTGTGTTTCGATCCGGGCATCGGCTTCGGGAAATCCCTAGCTCACCACCTCGCGCTGCTCCGCGCGGTAGGAGAAATTTCCACCGGCGGGAGGCCGATCCTGTTAGGAGTGTCGCGCAAATCCTTCATCGGGAAAATACTCGGGACCGATGATCTAGCAGCCCGCGAGTGGCCGACCGTCGCGCTCACCGCGCATGCCCGCGAGCAGGGGGTGATGCTGCACCGGGTGCATTCCGTTAGAGCAAATTGCGAGGCGCTGCGGATGGTGGAGGCGATCCTCGGGCCTGACACCCGAGCCTAGTTCTGCGGCAGAGTCGCGGGCTTCTGGCCGACGGCGAAGCGGTATTTACCGATGGCATCCACGACGCCACCGACGATGGCGTCCTGATAGGCCTCGTTTTCGATCAAGCGAGCCTCGTAGGGATGGCTCATGAAGCCGCCCTCCAGCAGGATCGCGGGATGGCGGACGCCTGATAGAACGCTGAAGCGGGCGCGCTTGATGCCGCGGTCGAGCGTGTTCTTGCCGAGCCGCCGGAGGATCGATCCGTGGACGGAGGTGGCGAGGGCGATGTTGGCCGAGTCATGCTCGTTACCGGCGACGGTCTGATTGTCCGCCGCTTTGAAGTCCCGACCGTAGTGGGAGACGCCGGGCGGCGAGAGGGTGAAGGTCTCAATGCCGCGGGCAGCGCTGTTGCCGGAATTGAAATGAATGCTGACATAAACCGCGTTTTCCTGCACGGCGTTGGCGAAGTCCACGCGTTCTTGGAGTGACTGATAGACATCGGTATTGCGAGTCATGACGACCTTGAAGCCCTTCGCTTCGAGTTGATTTTTTACTTTTTCGGCGACCTTGACGTTGTATTTCGCCTCGGTGCCGTAGGAATTCGTGGCACCCGGATCTTTGCCACCGTGGCCGGGATCGAGGATGACCGTGCGGAAGTCGCCAGCGTTTTGGATGAAATTGGGTCGCAGCACGGGGTCGATCAATTTTGCGAGGTCGATGCGCGAGACATAAACTTTTTCACCGACGGTGGCGATCTCCTGGCTGAAGACGAATTTCACATTGTTCATCAGGCAATCAGTGCCGCCGACCTTGAGATTCATCTCGACCTTGGAATTTTCCAAAATGAGCGAGCCGCCGGAGCGGGACATTTTCGTGAAGTCGTAAAAGCGCTTGATGCTCTCGACGGAGACATACTCGCGACCGTCGATTTTCGTGATTTCCCAAGTGGGTGCGGGCGCGGCGGCACGGGCTTGGCCGAGACTCAAACCGAGGACCGCCAGGAGCACGAACACGGACTGGAGCCGCGTGGTGAGTTGTGAGGGAAGTTCCATGGTGGGGCTAGGCTGCACAGTCTTTAACAGGGTTGTACCATCGAAAAAACGGATGACAACCCGATTTGTCGGCGCGGAAATTTCTTACAAGCTGCGGCGGCCCTGCATGGCGCGGAGCAACGTGAGTTCATCCGCGTGTTCGAGGCCGCCACCGGCGGGCAGACCCTGGGCGATGCGTGTGAGCCGGCAATTCCGGCTCCGCAGCAGTTCCGCTAGATAGTTTGCGGTCGCCTCGCCTTCCACGTCCGAGCCAAGGGCGAGGATGACCTCGATATCCGCCGGAGCCGCTTCGATGCGCCGGATCAGCGGCGGGATGCGCAGGTCTTCCGGGGAAACCCGGTCGAGCGGCGAGAGCTTGCCGCCGAGGCAGTGATAGCGCCCGCGAAAAGCCCCCGAGCGCTCTAACGGCAGCACGTCGGTCGCCTGCTCGACGACGCAGAGGATGGTGTCATCGCGCGCCGGATCATCGCAAATCTCGCAACCCTCCGCCGTGGCGAAAAAGCCGCAGACCGGGCAGGGCCGGATCGTTGCCTCGGCAGCTAACAACGCAGCGGCGAGCGGCGCGGGATTGGCTTTGGCGCTTTGCAGCAGCCACACCGCGATCCGCTCCGCACTGCGCGGGCCGACGCCGGGCAGGCGCTTGAGCTCGCCGATCAGGGCTTTGACCGGTTCGGGAAAATCAGCGCGTTTCATGGGGTTTTCTGCGGTGGCCGGGGGTCGGTGATTTCTTCGCAGGGCATCCGGTGTTTCCCGGCGTAAACCAAGGCGCAGACGCCGGACCACAGCGCGGCGATGAAGGGCGTGGCGATGTCCGGAGCGTAAGCCGCGAGGCTCAGCACCGGGGCCCAGGCGGCAATCAGGGCGAGCGAGGTGAGCCACAAGATCAAGCGCCGCCACGTTCCCGGCACGCTGAGGATGGAAAATGACAAGCCGAAGGCGAAGCCCAGCGCCGCAAGCCACAACGACCACTCGGGCAGGGATTGCGGAAAATCCGCCGCCTTTTCCCGCGTCACTAGGCTGGCGGCCATCCCGTCCAACCGGTCGAGCATTCCCAGTAAACTCAGACCCGCCGCGAGCAGGATCGAGAGCGAGCCGATGGCAGCGGCGGGCACCAGCAAATGACCAGAAGGGCGAGGGCGATTCGTATCCATACCGGCTTCTAACACGATGTTTACAGAAAGGTAAAATCGACGCCCTTGTGGCTCCAGGCTTTGACGAAATCTGCTTCGAGTTTCGCGAAATCGCGGCCATCCAGCAGCAGGTCCAGCGCCTTCACGCCGTCCTGGCCCTCATGCAAGGCCTTGAGATAGGCCTTGATTCGTTTGCCATCACCATCGCCATCCATGTGCAGGAAATAAATCACCATCAACAGCCCGCAGCCGTAGCTGAGTTGGGGTTGCTCTTGGAATGTCGCGTAGTCCTCCAGCATGAAGGTCTTCAAGGCGGGCATTTTGATTTTCTTGCCGAGCGCCCGCCCGCCCTTCTCCTTCGCGCCGTAGCCGGTAACGTATTCGATCAGGTCTTTTTGATTGCCCCGGACGTTGAAAATCCCGGAGCGATAGCGGGTATTGCCGACATATTCCGCGATGCCCTCCGAGAACCAGCCCATCGCGCCTTTGGAGAAATAACCTTCCGGCGAGAGTTGGTGGGTGAGTTCGTGGGGAATGGTGTTGCTGCTTTTTTCATGGTCAAACATGTAGCCGCTGCCGACCGGCCTCACGCCGAGGCTGGTCAGCGGGACCAGCACCACATTGCGTCCGCCGATGAAGACTCCGGCACTGCCCTTCGGCCCACCAGCGGCCGTGTAATCCTCGATTTTTTCAAACAGTTGGATCTGCAATTTCCCCTCCGTCTTGATTCCGCCATCGATCGCCAGCGGCAACGTCCGGCAATACAAATGCGTGGCCTCAAACAGGACGGCGAAGCCTTTGACGACCGACTTCGAGAGCCGCACATCCGAGACGTAGCGGTAATTCGCGCTCTCATAAGTGAAGTGCTTGGTTCCGGCGTTTTCCTCCACGGTCTTGATCTCCGGGTCCTCGCTGAACTTGATAAGATCCGGCCATGGGGCGGCGAAATTGAGCGTCTTATCCCTATCGTCCGCTGGCTTGTCGCTGGTGGCTGGGGCGCGGGACTTCTCCACGTAGCTGACATCCGCCGCAGAAAGCTTGGCGAGTGGGAAGGGCACCTCGCGGCCATCCTTGAGTTTGAGAATGACGTTCGGGCCGTCCACCCGCACCAGCGCCGCCTCGGTTTTCCGGTCTTGGACATCGGTCCACGAGCGGATTTCAGCGGCATGAGCTAGACCAAGGAGAAAGGCTGTCAGGGAAAGAATTCGCACGTCGGAGTAGGATTTTACGAGGGCCAGCCTAGAGCGCATTCCCGGCGAGTCGAGTACAGCCTTTGCAGACAACACGCGGAGAGCCTCGCCGGTGAGCACCCGCATTCCGGGGCTTTCCTTTCGTGCTCAGGCCGCGCATCATGCAGGCCATGCGCCTTGCCGTCATCAATCTCGTCGGACTTTCCCAATCGCTGTTAGGTGAGCATTTGCCGGGGCTGACGCGCTTTGCGGAGAAGCACGGGCAGCAGTCTTACGCGCCTGCTTTTCCGGCGGTGACTTGCACGGCGCAGTCGTCGATCCTCACCGGCACCTCACCCGCGCGGCACGGCATCGTGGCGAACGGTTGGTATGACCGGGAAAATGCCGAGGTTCGATTCTGGAAACAAAGCAACCACCTCGTCCATGGGGAAAAACTCTGGGACAAGCTGCGGCGCGAAATTCCCGGCTTCACCTGCGCGAAGTTGTTCTGGTGGTATAATATGTATTCCACAGCGGATTTCGCCATCACTCCGCGCCCGCTCTATCCGGCAGATGGGCGCAAGGTATTCGATGTCCACACCCAGCCGATGGGGATGCGGGAGGAATTAAAAGCGGCGCTCGGCGCGTTTCCCTTCCCCGCCTTCTGGGGGCCGGCGGCGGGGATCGCGTCGTCGGAATGGATCGCTGCATCCGCGAAATGGGTGGAGGAAAAACACTCGCCCACGCTCAGCCTGGTCTATCTGCCGCATCTCGATTACCCGCTACAAAAGGACGGGCCGTCGGCACCTAACATCCCTGACGAGCTGCGGAAAATCGACAAAGTCGCCACCGACCTGATCGACTACTACGAGTCCCGTAATATCCGCGTGCTGGTGCTCTCGGAATACGGAATTTCCCCAGTGACGCGGCCGATCCACCTGAACCGGCTCTTCCGAAAAAAAGGCTGGCTCCAGCTCAAGGACGAGCTTGGCCGCGAGACGCTGGACTGCGGGGCGTCCCGCGTTTTCGCCGTGGCGGATCATCAGGTGGCGCATGTGTATGTGAATGATCCCTCTATCAAAAACGAGGTCCGCGCGCTGTTGGAAAACACTCCCGGCATCGACGAGGTGCGCGACCCAGCCGCGATGTGGGGTGAAGGCGTGGCAACGGAACGGGGCGGAGATTTCATCGCCATCTCCGCCGCGGACGCGTGGTTCACCTACTATTTCTGGGAGAATGATGCCGTCGCGCCCGACTATGCCCAGACCATCGACATCCACCGCAAGCCGGGCTACGACCCGTGTGAGCTTTTCATCGATCCGGCCATCGCTTTGCCCAAGTTGAAAATCGCCGGATTTCTGCTGCGGAAAAAACTCGGATTGCGGGCCTTGCTGGAGGTGATTCCGCTGGATGCCTCGCTGGTCAAGGGTTCGCACGGGAGCGACCAGGTGCCACTGGCCGAGCGGCCAATGTTGCTGGGCTCGGATTTCCCGGTGAACACGGCGGAGGACGTGCATCTGGCCATCCTCGACGCGGCGCGACAGGGCCTAACATGAACCCGGTGGCGTCATGTGAATTTGCCTTGGTCAGGCTTCCCGGACGCTGATACGCTGCCGCCATGCTCAGCATCGAACCCGTCTCGAACATCCGCTGCCAATGGGGCGAGGGTCCGATCTGGTGGCGGGACGCGCTCTATTTCGTGGATATCGAAGGCCACCGCGTCCACCGCTACGATCCCGCGGATGGCAGCGAACGTTCTTGGGACGTCGGCCAACGCGTGGGCACCGTGGTCCCGCGCGAGAGCGGCGGCCTGGTCATTGCGGGCGATCACGGGCTGGCTTTTCTCGACGAGGAAACTGGCCACCTCACGGCCATCGCCGATCCCGAAGCCGAGCAACCGGACAACCGTTTCAACGACGGCAAGTGCTCGCCGGACGGGCGCTTTTTCGCAGGAACCATTAGCTTGGTGAAAAGAACCGGCAGCGCGAAACTCTATCGGCTCGATCCGGATCTCACGCTGCATGAAGCCTTCGGGCCGGTCACCAACTCGAACGGCATCGTGTGGTCGGTGGATGGCAAGACGGTTTACTACATCGACACGCCGCGCCAGGAGGTGCTGGCGTTTGATTATGAGGCCGACGGGCATTTGCGGAATATGCGCAGTGTCATTTCCACCGCGCACCTCAAGTCCTCGCCGGACGGGATGACCCTCGATGCGACGGGAAATCTGTGGATCGCGTTCTGTCATGGGGGTTGCGTGGCGTGTTTTGATCCCGAGTATGGCATCGAGCTGCACCGGATTCCACTGCCCTGCTTGGAAACCACCGCCTGCGCCTTCGGTGGACCGGAGCTTGCGGATCTCTACGTCACCACCGGCGTCCACAAGTCGGTGGTGGAGGAAAACGCCGGGCGACTGTTCGTGATTCGCGGGCTGGGAACCAAGGGCCTGCCGGGCAATGCCTTCGCTGGATGAAGGTCAAGAAGTTGTGGGCGCTAAATTTTTGGGAAATTTCGCGTCGGCGGCACGTTATGGGGGTTGAAAGCAATCACCGCTCGAAATTATGAAACTCACTCCCACCACCGCATTGGCCGCATTGATCCTCATCGGGGCCGGAGGATTCATGGCTGGCCGCATTTCTTCATCAACGGCTTCACCCAGCGGCTCGCCCGAAGGCACGGCGGAATCCTACGCCGCGCATTCCACCTCGCACGAGGTGAGCCGGGAATCCAATGGCACATCAAAATCCACCCGGACCGCCAGAACAGAGCGGGGAGAAAAGGGCAGCCCTCATGAGCGCATGGCGAAACTGGAGGCGATCATGCGGGGTGAGAACACGCTCGACCGGAACCGCGCATTTCTCGCTTACCTCGACCAACTCGGTCCCGGCGATTTCGCAGCGGCAGCCGCCCTTTTCAATAAATTGGAACTCACGGACAGCCGCCGGGGAGAGTATTCTCTGCTGTTTTCCGCATGGGCGCAGGCCGATCCCACCGCCGCCCTGGCCTTCGCCAAGGAAAATGGCGGGCACGGCATTAACACGGTCATGACCTCATGGGCCAGCGTGGATCCTGAAAGTGCCATCCGTTGGGCCAAAGCCAATTTCTCAGGCGAAGGCGCGAATCCCTACCTGCCTGGCATCATCCGCAGCCTCTCCACCACCGATCCCGCCCGCGCCACCGAACTGCTCGCCAGTATGCCGCGCAGCGTGGAACGTGGAAATAGCCTTGATTACATGCTCCCTCATCTTCTCCAACAAGGTGCCGACGCCACCCGGAATTGGATTTCCTCACTCAGCGATGATGTTTTGAAAAACGGAGCCATGTCGCGCTCGGTGAATCAACTCGCCGCCACCGATCCGGCCGGCACGGCGGCATGGCTGATCGCCAATCCCGGCGAAGCACAACTCCACAATGTCGATGATGTTTACGGCATCTGGGCAAATAGCGACAAACAAGCCGCCATAGCCTCATTCACCGCCATGCCCCCAGGTGAAAACCGCACCAATGCCCTGCGCGGCATGGTCAACACCACCGCTACCCAGGACCCCAAAGCTGCCGTCGCCCTGATGAACAGCTACCCGAACGACGTGACCGACAGAGTGGTCCAAAACTTCGTCTGGCACTCGATGGAAAGCGATCCCGCCCTCGCCGCTACCCAAATCGCCCGCATCGCCGATCAAGAGCAGCGCGATCAAACTTACCGCCGCACCTTGTATAACTGGCTGGAACGCGACCCCACCGCCGCGACGGCATGGCTCCAGAACAATCCCATGTCCCCGACAGTCCAGAAGCATCTGGACGCCCGCCTGAACCCGCGCAAGTGAACGGCGGTGACTGGCCGGAAATCTGAATTTCCCGCAAGCGTCGCCCCGCGTTGACATCCGCAGCCCGCCCGTCCAACGTCCCGCCCATGGACACGATGAAACTTCTGCTCGGCGCCACCATCGCGCTGCTTCTCGGCGCACTCGCGGTTTCTTGGCAAAACATGCATACCGGCGTCAAAAACGCGCCGCAGGAGGAGCTGGCGCGCATGAAAAAGCAGATCAAGGAACTGCAGGATGATCAGGATAAGCTCAAGCTGGAACGCCAGCGCCAGCAACTTCGCACCGAGCTGGACAAAACACCGACGCCCATCGGCAACGCCGCCGAGCTCGCCGCCATGAAACTCCAGGTCGAGCAAAACAAACGCGCTCTGGAGGAACTCGAAGCCGCCAAGGCCAAGGCCGCCGGGAAAAAAGCCGACCGCGACGAGGAAGGCGTAATCGCCGTAAACGATATTGAAGACAAGGACGGGGAACTCAAACGCGCCCGGAGAATCAGCACCGCCCTGCTCATCGGCCGCGTGAAGGAAATCGTCGAGGACGCGCAATCCGGCGGTTTCATCACCTTCGAAGTCCTGATGCCCGAACAGGTCCAAACCGGGACCATCCTCGCCATCCGCCGCAAGACCGGCATCCTCGGTCAGCTCAAGGTTTCCGATGTCACGCCCGAGGGTGCCATCGCCAACCCCATGGCTGGCTTCGGCCCGGTCAAACCTCAGGTCGGCGACGAACTTATCCTGCCACCGCAATATTGATTTCAAATCTGAAATCTGAAATCTCAAATCTCAAATCTGAAATCTGAAATCTCAAATTTCAAATCAACTGCATGTCCACCACAGTAGGCCTCATCTCACTCGGCTGCGCGAAAAACCTGATCGACTCGGAAGTCATGATCGGTCATCTCGCCCAGGCTGGCATGTCTTTGACGCCTGATCCCGAGCTGGCCGATGTCCTCATCATCAATACCTGTTCGTTCATTGACATGGCGAAACAGGAATCCATCGACGCCATCTTCGGCGCAGTGAAGGACCGCACCGATGATCCGGACCGCGCCCGCCAGAAAATCATCGTCGCCGGTTGTTTATCCCAACGCTTCGCCAAGGACCTGCCCGGTATCATGCCCGAGGTGGATGCCTTCATCGGACTCGACCAGATCACCAAGGTCGCACCGATCATTGAAAATCTGCTAGGCAAGCAAAACGCTGACGAGGTTCAGAAAACTGAAGGCCCCTCCGCCACCGAAGATCCACGCGACTTCGTCACCCTCAAGCCGCAATACGTCCCGGACTACTCGACACCACGCATCCGTCTAACACCGGATCATTTCGCCTATGTAAAAATCGCCGAGGGCTGCAACCACACCTGCACCTTCTGCATCATCCCCACCATCCGTGGCAAACACCGCTCGCGCACGCAGGACTCCGTCGTTAGAGAAGTCCAGGCACTCGTCGCATCCGGGGTGAAGGAAATCAACCTGATCTCGCAGGACACCACTTACTTCGGCATGGACCAGTGGGAAGGCAAACGGCCGACGCCGAGTTCGCCCGTCGATTCCAGCAGAGGCGAGTCGCTCTCCACCCTGCTCCGCGAGATCAACAAGATCGAAGGCGATTTCTGGGTCCGCCTGCTCTACACCCACCCCGCGCATTGGTCGGACGAACTCATCACCACCATCGCCGAGTGCGACAAGGTCGCCAAATACGTGGACATCCCGCTCCAACATATTTCGGATCGAATGCTCACCGCGATGAAGCGCGTGACCAGCGGCGATTACATCCGCGACCTGCTCCGCCGCATGAGAGCCGGCATCCCCGGCCTTGGCATTCGGACGACGTTCATCGTCGGTTTCCCCGGCGAGACCGAGCAAGATTTCCAAGAGTTGTTGGATTTCATCGAAGAGTTCCGTTTCGAACGCGCCGGAGTTTTCCAATACTCGAAAGAAGAAGGAACCCGCGCCTACAAAATGGATGGTCAGCTCCACCACAAGACCCGCAGCAGCCGCTGGTCCCGCGCCATGGCCGCGCTCCAGCGCATCGCCTCGGAAACCAACCAAGCCCAGGTCGGCAAATCTGTCAGAGTGTTAGTCGAGCAACCCGGCGTCGCCCGCACCGAGTGGGACGCCCCGGAAATCGACGGCTCGGTGATGGTCGATGAGGAAATCCCAGTCGGCGAGTTCGCCCAAGTCACCATCGGCGACTGGCGCGGCTATGATCTGGTAGCGGCGCGGTGAGGAAAATCGGAACCTTCAACCCATGATGTCCGCACATTTTGTGGCGCGTTCCGTAATGGAAACGGCATGAAACAGAACAGCCCAATTCACGCCTTCCGACTGGATGACTATTCAATGGGTATTCCAAATCCGGCCGTTACTCAGACTTGCGGAAATAATTTCCTGCCAAGTTTCACGATGCTGGCTGCGACAGCGAGAACGTCCCGGGATGTTTCGTCGCTCCTGCAATAGACGCCGAGGGTGAACGATTCGGGTAGTAGAAACTCGAAGGTTCGCACATGGGTCAGGCTTTCCCCGCACTTACCGAGTCGTGGCATGGCGTCGCCTGGGGCGATCAGCACGCCGAGGCCAGCGTTCGCCGCCGCTGCCGCATCGGCTTCCGAACTGAATTCCACGGTGTTTGTTGGCTGGATGCCGTAGGCTTGCTCGCACCAGACTTTTAGCGAGGTGGCGAAGTTCGACACCACTCCTGGGTCTGGCATGAGCACGCTGTTGCGGAGGATTTCTGGAAAACTGAAGTTTGCCTCATCGAACGAATGGAAAGCCGGGTTCCAGGCCACCGTGATGCCACGTTCTTTTCGAATCACCGCTTCCTGGATGTCGCTGGACAGTCCCGCATGCAGAAAGCGACTGGCGAGTATGACATCGAGTTGGGTGGTCTGCAACATTTCCCGCCAGATGCCGCTGATCTCCCGAATGATCGGCGTGACGCCACTTGGTGAGATGAGCGTGGGAAATTTCTGTTTGAGAACGGAGCCAAACCAAGAACTGTCGATACCTACTAACACTTGCCGGTCCAGGCGACGCCCGATGGTGTGCATGCCGTCGATGAACGCGAGATAGGCTTCACAGACCTCGTTCGCGTGCTCAAGAAAAAGGACCCCATCCGCAGCGAGTTTCGTTCCAGCATTGGATCGTTCGAGTAGAATTAGCCCCGCGGCCGACTCCAGTCTTCCGATCATCACGCTCACTGCGGGTTGCGAGACGTTCCAACGTTTGCCGGTTTCGGTGAAACTTCCGCTTTGCGCCAGATGGCGAAAGACCAGCAGACAGTTGAGGTCGATGTCCATGGGTCAAGCGAGGGCGACTCCTGTGAGGCGGGCCATCAACTCGGAGTATGGGTGTTGTTTTTTAAGAACCGCAGAAAAGCGGAAGCTCGGCCACCCGTCGCGCCGACCGGGCTGCGGCGGAGAGGTAATGTCGTGATGCAGAACTATTTCGTCGTTCGCAGGCTGATCCGCAGAGTTTTCCTTGAGAATTCGTCCGCCAGATGCTCCCGCTAGATGGAGGGCTTGCAGGATACTCTCGCTGGCCGGTGGATCACCTGTTTCCGCTATCCACCACTTGCCGGATGCCATGTCTGCGGGTTTGGAGGGAATTTTCGTCAGGACGCTGCCGCCTTGTTTGAAGGTCCAAGGGATACCGCCCAAGTCCACCAGTTCCAGACGATTCGAAGCGACGATACCCGCGCCAAAATAGACATCGCACTCCGCATTAAGCAAGGCGATGCGGTAGCGATTCGCCTCGATCCGCAGGAAGCACGGGCGGAAAGCATCCGAAATTCTAAGCCGGGCTAGGAAATCCGTGAAAAGCCCGCCTTTGAACAACTCCCCCGCAGCCGCGAAGCGCAGGATCCGCCCTTTTTCGTGTAGCGACCTGACACTCTCCGTCAGATGGCGCAGGCTTCTCGAAAGTGTTCCAGTCTGCGTGAGCAATTCATTCGCGAAAGTCGTGGGCTGCAAGGTCCTGTCCGGTCGCTCCTCGAACAATGGGCGTCCCACCGCCTTCTGGAAATCCTCACAGACGCGCTTTATGTTAGGACGGGTGCTTCTCAGTTCCAAAGCGGCGTTCGCATACGATCCCTCCCGGCAAACCGCGAAAAACACCTCCATCTGCCGCAAAGTAAGGCTTGGCAGTTGTTGGATATCTGGATGTATCTTCTTGGTCACCTCATTCATAGGCAGGAGGTATCCAATCTTCATTAGTATTGGCATCCATCAACTTTTTTTCACGCTCATGGCAAAAGACCCGTCCCATTTGGGGGGGGAATCAGGCTCAGGTGCTGACGGTGACAGGAAATATCGTTCCCTCCGGCAACCCAGCAGTTCGTTAAACAGGCTCTAAAATCTGCGCGCTCACTCGTCGCCGTGGCTGGCTACCAGCGCGAGGATCGCATCGACATAAACGCGTACATCATCGCCATGCGGATCCGCTCCGGCGGCGAGAATTTCCTGAAGTTCCGCGGCCGTTCGGATGATGGACTTGCGGGTTTGCGGAGCGATGGCTGTGGGTGCTTGGTCGAAGCGTTTTCCCCATTCTGCAGGACCCATCGTCATTACTTCCTTTGGGGTGGGCGGTGGCGGTGTGGTGGCGTGCCGGGTCTTGGTGGCCTGCGCCGGTAAGGGTACTAGCACGGCAGCATCATGACTGTTAGTCAAGTGGATGGCTAGGCCGAGAATTACCATGGCAATTATGTAAATCGAGAATTTCATGCAGCGCCCCGCACCTTGGCGAGCAGGACCGCCGACACAAACGGGAATTTGATCCCATTTGCAATACCCCTATTCAAAATTGAATCCGTCAGGATTTTGACCGCAAGAAGAGGCCAAGACATGGTGCGGTTGAAAGTTTGGTGCATGACGCACATCGCTGTTATGTAAACCCAAGCCCACTTATCCCATGAAAAACAACACAACATCAACACGCCGCCGCGCAATCATTTGCCGGCTCGCCCCGCTCGTTTGCGGGGCTTTCGTCTGCCCCATCACGGCGCAGGCATCCAGCCACAGCGACGCCCCGCTCATTAAGCAGGACCCGCAGGCCAACCTAACAGACCTCTACGCCTTCATCGGCACGAAGTACAATGACCCGACCGTGAAAGTCCTCAACGTCTTGGTCTCCGTCCGACCGTTTTCGGAACCCGGCGATGGCGGGATCTACGAGCGTTTCGCCGACGATGCGCGTTATAGCATCCACATAACCGATCCGGTGACGGGCAAGGAAACGAAGCGGTTTGATTTCAATTTCTCGTCCATCACGGACGTGAAAAATCCCGACACCATTCTTTCCTACGGCCGTGGCACGGAAGTCGGGCCGATCACCACGATTGGCGACGGGAAACAGAATTTCACCCAGACATTCCGTTTCAGCACCCACGTTCCCGACAAGGTAGATCCCATCTTCGAGGCTCGTGGCCTGCCCACCGCTCCACCGAACGTCGGTGCCCGCACCACCCCGGCCTACAACGGGACAGACGGTCTGGCCATCTCCGGTGCCACCAAGTTGTCAAATCTCGACAGCCTGACCAAGCAAGCGATCACCGAACTCAGCACGGGCATCACCGTCTGGGCCGGCCCTCGTGATGACGGATTCTATGCGGACACGCCGGGGATATTCGATTTCCTCAATCCCCGTATCATTGACAACAACGGCAATGCCAACGACGGCCTCGGCCAAGATGGCGGCGGCGTGGACGGCTTCAAGGGCTTCAACGTGCTCACCTACGCCATGCAAATCCCGCTCTCGAAATTGACCCCCGTCGCCTACACCAGTCCCTTACTCGGGGCGCAAACCGGCGTCGGCATCTATGCCTCGGTGAGTCGCAAGGCCGTGACCCTGCGCAGCACGAAGGCCGGTCCCGTCAGTGGCGGTGGCTGGATTCAAGTGAACCGTTTGGGCAATCCTCTGTTCAACGAGGTGCTCGTCGCCCTCCGCGGCAAGGACAACTATAACAGAACCCTGCCGGAAAATGACGCCGCTTCCTTCAAGCAATACGCCCAGACCCCCGAAATCGCCTTCCTCATCAACAAGGTCCTCTTCGGCACCGATGGCACCTCGCCGACCCAGATCGATAATCGCTCGGACCTCGTCGCGATCTTCATTCCCGACGTCTTGCGTATCGATACCACCACCGCCCCGGTCAAGCTTCCCGGCCAGTCTGGTTTCAACCGTCTCAGCGTCGTGGGGGGCGATACTGGCGGCTGGCCGAACGGTCGCCGCATCGGCGACGACGTGGTGGACATCGCGCTGTCCGCCATCGCAAGTGGCCCGGCATACTCCACGATCACCGTCGTCGGCGACAATGTTGACTCCAACGACGAACTCTACAACCAGGTCTTCCCCTACCTCGGCACCCCCCACTCCGGAGCCTCCGTGAACCAACGCCAAGCTCCGTAACAACTAACTACTCCCCGCAGGCGGCATCTCTCCCCCCGATGCCGCCTGCCTTCCCTTTCCTAACATGAAATCATCCACCTTTGCCCTATTCATCGCCTCGGCCTGTGCCTCAGCCGCCACCGCCCAGACCCCGGAAATCGGGAAATCCGCCTCCGCCCTCACCCCAGTCATCGCCGCAGCGCCAAGTCCTGCGAAGCCCAAAGCGGCCAGCCCGCAGACCTGGGTAAATCTCGGCAACTCCCTCATGCAGCAGGCCCGCAACACTGTCGGGCAAGACTTCGCCCCGGCCTCCGCCGCCTTTAGTAAAGCCCTCTCGATCCAGCCGGACAATCTTGATGCCATCGTCGGTATGGCCTGGGTGAAAAATTCCGAACACAATTTCACCGCTGGCAGACAATGGTCGGAAAAAGCCCTCGCCATGGACCCGCATCAAGTCGATGCCCACTCGCTCATCGGCGATGGCGCGGTAGAACTCGGCAACTACGACGAGGCCTTCGACCAATACCAAGTCGCCCTCCAATCCCGCTCAGACCTCTCAACTCTGAGCCGCGCTGGGCATTTGCTCTGGCTCACCGGCGACATCACTCGCGGTCGCGCCCTCATGCAACAGGCCATCAAAGCCGGTGGCCCCCACCCCGAGAACGCCGCCTGGTGCCAGGCCGAGCTCGCGATCATGAATTTCCAATCCGGGGCCATCCCCCCGGCAGAAGCCCTCGCCACCCAAGCCCTCGCCGCCGCCCCGGAAAACCCCCGCATCCTCGCCACGCTTGCCCGCATCCATGCCGCTAAAAAGGACTACCCCAAGGCCATCGAACTCTACGAAAAATCCGCCAGCATCACCCCCAACCACGAGGCCATGGCCGCGCTCGTCGATCTCTATCACCTCACCGGTCAGGAACAGAAATCCCAGGATCAATCCGACCGCCTAATCTCATTCCACCGCCAGTATCCCCACCCGAACAGCGCCCTTCTCGCCCGCTTTTATGCCGACCACGACCGCGAACTCGAGACCGCCCTCAAGGAAGCCCGCACCGCCTACGAGGTTTACAAAAACGTCAACGTCGCCGATACCCTCGCCTGGTGTCTGCTAAAATCCGGCCAACCCGAAGAAGCCCGACGCATGATCCGGCAAGCCATGAAATGGAAAACCCCGGACTCGGAAATGCAATTCCACGCCGGCATGATCGAGGTCGCTCTCAAGCACCCCGAAGCTGCCCGCCGCTGTTTCAACCAAGCCCTGAGCATGAACCCAGACTTCCACCCCATCGACGCCGCCACTGCCGGAAAGATGCTGGAAGAGTGATGCCCGTGCTAAAATGACGGTGTCATCGGCCTTACGTGATCGCGTGGCGATTATTTCAAGGTTGTTACGATTTGTTTATTGTGCAGCACGATAATTTGTGCGAAATGAGTTTCAAGCGCAAGTTCCCTTGTGCGCAAACCAAACCAAAAACACACCACACCACTAAGTTATGAAAATCAATCAACTCAATAAGTTCCATGCCCTGAGAGGCATGGCAATCGCAACCACCATGGTGGCGGGTCTCGGCTTCGGCCGTGTCCAGGCCAGCGCCCTGCGCGACCTCGATGGCGACGGCATCCCGAACATCTCCGATGCGGACGTGGACGGCGATGGCAAACTCAACGGCCAAGATCGCAACGTGGACGGCGGCGTCGCCGTTTCCGGCCCCTTCAAGGGCAAGCACATCGGCGATGCTCTCGCTAACGGCGCTCCCGCCGAACTTGACATCGATGCCGATGGCTTGCCCGATACCTCGGATGCCGAGTTGGACATCGACGGTGACGGCGTCGCGGACGACTCCGCGCTGGAGCAGGACATCGACGGCGATGGCTTGAAGGACGTTTCAGATTTGGAAACCGACATCGACGGCGATGCCGTTTCCGATACCACCGACAGCGACGTGGACGGCGATAGCGTGGACAACAGCACCGACACCGATGTGGATGGCGATGGCGTAACCAACGCGACAGACACGGACGTGGACGGCGATGGCCAAGACAATGCTACCGATGATGACATTGATGGCGACGGCTTGGTCAATGCCGACGACACGGACGAAGACGGCGACGGCGTTGTCAATGTTGACGATTCCGATGCCAACGGCGACGGCCTCGACGACAACGGCGACAACGGCGGTGGCGGCGGCGGTGAAAACTAAGCCTCGAGCATCCTGAAAATCTTAATTGCCGGGGTTCTTGCAGTTGCGGGAACCTCGGTTTTTTCTTAACTCATCACTGCATTTATCATGAAAGCCCATTCCCGACCCCAAATCGCATGGCTTGGTGTGGGAACGCTGATCGGTGCCGGGATCGTGAGTTCCATCTGGTTTCTCCAGCCCGTAAAACAGGACGCTGCGGAATCCGACAGCGGCCACCTTGGCCATTACGCCACCGTGAAGTCCCCGCATACGCCCCGCACGAACCTGCACGGCAGTGAGTTGTTTGAGACAAAAGGCCGCCTGGCTGCGGACAAGGATCCTCAGGCGGCTTGGAAAAAATCCATGGGCATGACAAGCTTTGCCGAGCGCCTTGCATTCGTCAGCGGCCTGTTGCGCGAATTGGCAAAAACGGACCCGATGGCCGCGATGACCATGGCCGACTCTCTGCCCGCTGGGCGGCTCAGGAAGGAAAGTTATGACGCCGCCTGCGCAGGCTGGGCGTCCGTCGATCCTGCCGCCGCATCCCAGTGGGCCACCACGAACCTCAAGGGACCGCAAGCCACCGAGGCCTTCGGCATGATCGTCCGGGAATGGGCGGACGCGGATCCGGCCGCCGCCGCTGCCTGGATCTCCACCTTGCCCACCGGACTGCTCTCCGAGGGTCCCCAATCCGCGCTCGTTTCCTCATGGGCGGCAAAAGATCCCACCGCCGCCGCGAAATGGATCGAGTCGATGGCCGCCGGTGACCGCAAGACCGGTGCCATGGAAATCCTCGCCGCCGCCTGGGGCGCCCAATCTCCCAGCGCAGCGATGGAATGGGCAGACCGGCAGATCGACAAACCCGGCGGCAAGGACGTGGCAGAGGCGTTGATTAACGTCCTCGGCACCCAAGACCCCGCTACCGCCGCCAAGTGGGTGATGTCTCTATCAGGCGACTTGCAGGCTTCCTCCGTCAACATGTTGCTCAACCTCTGGGTCGCCAGCGATCCCAAGATGGCAGCCGATTGGGCGGCATCATTCCCAGATGGCGTCATCCGCACGCAATCAGTCCCCTACATCGCCCAAACCTGGGCCGCCACCGAGCCACGGGCCGCCGTGGAATGGGCTAGGTCTATGGCCGATTCCACTACGAAACAAGAGGCCTTTGACAATGCCGTGCGAACTTGGACAAGCGTTTCCCCAAGCGACCTCACCGCATGGATCAACACCCAGCCGGCCGGTGCGGATGCCGACTACCTGCGCGGCCTCGCGTCCGGCGTACTGGTGGAATCCAAGCCGCTCGATGCCATCGCCATGACCGGTCTGATCGGCGATCCGGCAGCCCGGCAGACAGCCCTTGCCCATGTGCTGAACCGCTGGGGCAATTCTGATCCCGCCGCCGCTCAGAGCTGGATCACCGCGAACCACCCACCGCCAGAAGTGCTCGCCCATGTAAAAATTATCCCACCCCGGCCCTGAAGCAGCCTCACTTAGCTTGAACTCCCATGAAATTTTTCCCGCTTCACCCCGCTGCATCGATCTTGTCCGGTTTGCTTCTCGGAGCCGGACTCGCACAAATCGCATGGCTGTCGTTTGGATCTAGCAGACAGCCCGGACTCGCCGGACAAACAACGGGTCAGCATCCCTTGCATCCCGCTGCCGGAGCGGGTCACTCGGCCACGGCGAATCTTCATGGCAAGGACTCGTTCCAGGAACAAGGCAGCAAGGCCGCTCACAAGGATCCTCAGGCCGCATGGCTGGATGCTATGGCCATGACGAATCTGGAGGAACGCACCGCTTTCATCGACGGACTGCTGCGGGAATTGGCCCGAACGGAGCCACTCAAGGCCATGGAATTGGCATCCTCGCTGCCTGCCGGAAGTTTGCAGCGGGATGCCTATGCCGCAGCTTGCGCCGGTTGGGCCGCCGTCGATCCCGAGGGAGCCTCGAAATGGGCCACCACCAACCTGCACGGCCCGCTCGCCGCAGACGCCTTCACCGCCATCACCCGCGAATGGGCGGATAGCAACCCGGCCGCCGCGGCCGCATGGGTTTCGTCATTGCCGAATGGGGCTCTCTCATCCGGTGCCACCGAAGCGCTCGTCGGCATCTGGGCGGACAAGGATCCCAGCGGGGCCTCCAAGTGGATCGATTCCCTGGCATCCGGGGATAACAAAACCGGCGCGATGGAAACGCTCGCCGCCGCATGGTACGCACAATCCGTGGACGACGCGGTGAAATGGGTCAACCAACAGCTCGACAAACCCGGCGGCGGTGACGTGGCGCAGGCCCTCATCGGTGCTTGGGGAAATCAGGACCCGCAGGCCGCATCCCAATGGGTCGGAAAATTGACCGGTGACACCCAGGCCCTTTCCGCTGGCACTCTCACCGCGCTGTGGGCCGCACATGATCCTAAAACTGCCGCAGATTGGGCAGTTGGCATGGCTCCTGGCCTCGCCCGGGCCCAAGCGATCCAATCGACCGCCACCACCTGGGCCGGCATCGATCCGCAAAACGCCATCGCCTGGACGCGGGCTCTGCCTGATTCCCCAGAAAAGAAAACCGCCTACAATGACGCCGTTCTCACCTGGGCCGCAGTTTCCCCAACCGATCTCACGTCTTGGGTGAATAGCCAGCCCGCCGGGGCCGATGCCGATCACTTGCGCGGCGTGGCCTCCACCGTGCTGGTGGAATCCCAGCCGCTCGATGCCATTTCCATGACCCGCCAGATCGCTGATCCGGCGCGCAGCCAAGCCGCTCTCGTCCGCGTGCTGAACCGCTGGGGCCAATACGATTCATCCGCCCTGCAAGGCTGGCTGGCCACCGCGAATCTCTCGCCCGATGTGGCCTCGCGTTTGAAATACGTGCCAGAGCCGAAACCGTAGTCCGGGACTGATAATCCGCGTTCCCAGCAAGAACGGGGAGTTGATGGCGTATCGTTGAGTGAGGCTCCGCAACTCCTTTTCGGAAGTCGCTTGATGTCCGTCCGCTTCCCTCTATCTTCGTCAGACAGTTTAGGAAATAGACCGTCCACCCCACCCATGTCTCCCTTCTACGTCATTGGCCACAAGAACCCGGATACCGACGCGATCTGCTCGGCCATCGGCTACGCTGCCTTGCTCCGGGCCGTGGGCGAGGAACCGAATTCCGTCGCCGCGCGCTGCGGAGAGATTTCCCAACGGACGAAGTGGGTGCTGGAACGTGCAGGCCTGGAAGCACCGATGATGCTCACCGATGTGCGGGTGAATACCGGCATGATCTGCCACCGCAAAGTCATCAAGGTGAACGTGGCCGACACCTTCCTAACAGCCTATCGGCGGATGCTCACCGCCGAGATTCGCTGTGTGCCGGTCGAGGATGACGAGGGCAATCTCTGCGGCATCCTGCGTTATTTTGATCTGCTCAAACTGCTACTACCTGCAGACACCGAGGGCCTCAGCGTGCGGACCATCCATGTCTCCTTGGCCAAACTCGCGGACACGCTTGAAGCCCGCAGCCTCGGTGCCGAACTGCCGCCGCCGGAGCTGGAGGAAGACCTGATCCTACTCGTCGGCGCGTCCTCCCAGAGCACCGTGGACCGCCGATTGAAGGAGGCCATCAAGGATGGAAATGTCGGAAGATTTCTCGTGATCTGCGGCGACCGCCCGATCGTCCAGCGCTACGCCATCGACCACGGGGCCCGCGCCCTACTTGTGACTGGCGACAATCCCGTCTCCGACGAGCTTTCCGCCTACGCCGCCCGCAGAGGCGTGGTCGTTCTGATCTGCCATCAGGACACCGCCAGTGCCTCGACCCTGATCCGCTGCTCCCGCACGGTGCAGCATGTCATGGAGAAAAATTTCATCACGGTGGGTGCCGTCGAGCCGATTTCCCGCCTGCGCAAACGCCTGGCCGCCGTGGATCAGGACTTGTTTCCCGTGGTCGAAAACAGCGGCGCGAAAATGGTCGGTGTGATCGCAAAATCCGACCTCGTCGATCCCCCACGGATCCGCCTCGCCCTGGTCGATCACAACGAATACGCCCAAGCCGTCAATGGCATCGAGGAGGCGGAAATCACCGAAGTCATCGACCACCACCGCCTCGCGGGTGACCTCGTTTCCCGCGAGCCAATCCGTTATTTGAACGAACCCGTCGGCTCGACCTGCACGCTCGTGGGCCGGAAATTTTTCCACCGTGGCCTGATGCCCTCGCCGAGCGTGGCCATGTGCCTGTGCGCCGGGATCGTCTCGGACACGCTGTGCTTGACCTCGCCGACCACCACCTTGCTCGACCGCGAGATGCTCACTTGGCTCAGCGGCGTGGCAGGGGTGGACCCCAAGAAATTCACTGACGAGTTCTTCGGCGTCGGCTCGTTGATTGCCAACGGCACGCCGGATGAAATTCTCAATGCCGACCGCAAGGAGTTCACGGAGCAGGGGCTGACGGTCAGCATTTCCCAAGTGGAGGAGCGCGACCTCCATGGTTTCGCCGCGCGGCGGGAGGATTTGGAAGTCGCACTGCGGGACTTATTCAGTCACCAGAAGTACGATCTCGCCGTGCTCGCCGTGACCGATGTGGCACTGCATCACAGCATGATCCTCGCCGTCGGCCAAGAATCCGCGCTGGCGAAACTGCCCTTCGAGCGCATCGACCAATCGCTGTTCCACGCGCCCGGCGTGGTCAGCCGCAAGCGCCAGATTTTCCCCGCCGTTTGTGAGGCGATCCAGCACTCGCGGTGAAACGGAGAGCGCACGCTCAGTCCGAGTCCTTCAAATACCCACTCAACGATTCCCGCAGCGTGGTCCGTGCCCGGAATAGCAGGCTCTTGACGGCGGACACCGAGAGCTTGAGCACCACGGCGATTTCCTCATAAGAGAGCTGCTCATAGCGCCGCAGCACGACCGCCATCCGCTGGGCTTCCGGCAGTGCGGCGATGGCGTCATCCACCGCTTGCTGGAGTTCCGCCTGGAGCAGTTCGGCGTCCGGTTGGCGGTCAGGATTCGCCTCGATCAACTGGTGGGAAGTCTCCTCGCGCTCGTCTGCGGAAACCTCTTTTTTCCGGCTGCGGCGGCGGGTTTCATTGAAGACCAGATTCCGGGTGATGGTGAACAGATAGGTCGTGAACTTCGCTTCCGGTCGGTAGCGTTTCGCGTTCTTCCAAATCCGCAGGAACACCTGTTGCGCAATGTCTTCCGCCTCGGCCGCATTGCCTAACATCTTCGCCACCGTGCCGATGACTGCGTGCTGGTGGCGCTCGACCAGCCGTCGGAATGCAGCGTGATCCCCCGCGCCGATTTCCTCCATCAAGGCGAAATCATAGTCGCTTGCCTCAGCCGGATTGGGAACAGGATCAGCCTCCATTTTCAGGAAATAAGGTGTAGCGGCGAGATCGGCGCTGAACATGGGCGATCCAACCTTGGATCCCGCCTGAAGTTGCGTCCGAAAACGGGTGCCTGAAATTTATCCCGCGCGTCAGTTTCGCTCAAAGTTCTTCGGACCTCGCCCACGTCTCCACCTCCTCATCCAGAAAAACTTCCGCGATCACCTCCCGTGCCCAATCCTCGCGTTTCGCCAACTCGTTGAGCATCCGCCACGCCACCACCTGTACCGCCGGCAGCTCGCTCCAAACTACCTCCGCCAAGCACTGCCACTCCCGGCCCTTCAGGCGTTCCGGTCGCTCCAACATTTCCAGACAGGTCTCGCTGACCAGCAAGGTCCGGTCGATTTCCGGTTCAGCCGCCACCGGCGGGATTTCATACGCCCGCAGCGGCACCCCGGCGGCCCCGGTCAACTCGCATTTCGACTTCGCCCGCCGCGCCAGATCCTTGCCAAGTCCCTGCAAAGCCAGCGTCCGCGCCTGATGCGTCTCATATCCCTTCGCCATGACGGATGTTAGCACGGAAAATCTAGCGCGGGAAATCTTGAATTTCAGCGAAATTGGCCGCTCGCCAGGCAGCAGGAAACCACGCGGGTCGCGAAAATTCCCGGGAGCGCGCCCAATCCCGTTGGCTCGCCGCAGGTGGTGATTTCCGCAAGGGCAAGACGCCGCATTGAAAATTCCGCTGATTTCCCGGTTGACACCCGCAAACCGGCTCCCTAGTTTGCCACCCCCTTCGCACACGCCATGTGTTTCGGAGCCATTTTTTATTACAAGCACATGAAGACGTTTTCCGCCAAGCCGCATGAAGTCGAGCGCAAGTGGTATGTGATCGACGCCAAGGGCAAGATCCTCGGCCAAGTCGCTGTTGAGGCCGCGCGCCTCCTCCGCGGCAAGCACAAGCCCATTTTCACCTCCCACGTTGATACCGGTGACTTCGTCGTCGTCATCAATGCGGACCAGGTTATCCTGACCGGCACCAAGGAAACTTCCAAAATCTACACCCGCTTCTCCGGCTATGTCGGTGGCCAAAAGGTGGAAACCCCGCGCATTGTCCGCGAGCGCCGCCCAATCTTGCTCGTCGAGCGCGCCGTCTGGGGCATGATCCCGAAGACCCGCCTCGGTCGCACCCAGTTCGGCAAGCTCAAGGTCTATGCTGGCGAAACCCACCCGCACGAAGCCCAAGCCCCGGTCGCCCACGCAGTCCGTTAATCTTCTCCCTAACACGATTTTCCCAAATGACCGCTACTACTACCCAAAGCGCCACCGGCCGTCGCAAAACCGCTGTCGCACGCGTCTGGATGACCGAAGGCACCGGCCAAATCACCATCAATGCCCGCACGTTCGAGGAATATCTTCCGACGATCGAGCTGCAGAATGCCGTGCTCGCCCCCTTCCTCGCCCTCTCGCTTTCCAACAAATTTAACCTGAACGTCATCGTCAAAGGCGGCGGTAAGCAAGCCCAAGCCATCGCGATTCGCCATGCGATTTCCCGCTCGCTCACCGTTCTGGACCCCGAGCATCGCAAAGTCATCAAGCCACTTGGCTACCTCACCCGTGATCCACGGATGAAGGAACGGAAAAAGCCAGGTCAGCCAGGTGCCCGCGCCCGCTTCCAGTTCTCCAAGCGTTAATTCGCCTACGAGAGACTTCCCCATTTCAAAAACCGCACTCCTCACCGAGTGCGGTTTTTTTGTGTTCCTACGAATTGCCACACATCAGGGTTTGGGGAATCGAGCGAGCGGGGCCAAAACAGAAATCTTACATGGCATGAACTGAAATGAAGTTTCGGGGCACCGCAATTCACACGGATTGACCGCTGCTCAATTCCACGCGCAAAACCGTACATTCACCGGGCAGGAGGGAGATTTGGTTTTTTGCCACATTGCCGGATTCCACGCAGAGCATTCGCAGATATTCGTCATCGCCGAAGTCGGCCATGCGCTTGGATTTTTCGATCCAAGGGTTCCACACGACGGTGGAGTCGGAGCCGGATTTTGCGATGCTGATTTTGCGCTGATTTCCAGGATCATCGATGACGACGACGGCGGCGGTGTCCTGATAGACCCGGTCCACCTCGCCCGCGATACGGATGGGTGCAGCGGCTTCGGTGACCATGCAACCCGCGACTTTATCCAGATAGGCGACATCTGCTAGACCGGTGATTGATACGTCGGCAATAGCGCTGATTTCAAAATACGTATGAAGGCAGGTTTCAAAAGTAGCGGCCTCGGTCCCGGTGTTTGTGACGGCCAGTTCCAAAGTCAGATTCGCCGCCACGGTGACGAGGTATTCAACCTCGAATGAACCGGCATTCGGCAGGCGGAAGCGCAAGCTAACCGCACCATCTGATAATGCAGTAGTGGTGATCAGATCCCATCGCGCCGTGCGGGCAATGCCATGCGCGGGTGCGCCCTCGCGCGGGCCAAACCACGGGAAAATGATCGGTACCCCGCCACGGATCGGTTTGTCCGCGGCGAATTCGCTCTGGGCGCTCATGAAGAACAGGGGCGACTCACTATTTTTTTGGAAATGGGTGACGTGGGCACCGTGCTGATAGATTTCCGCAGTGCTCCATGGGGTCTCTACCAGAATTTTTCCCAAGCCGCCGCTACCGGTTGTTAGGGTAACATGGCCGGGGATTTCCAAATTGCTGGAATCGCTCATGGGACGGTTATTTTTTCTTTCTCAGGAAGGGCGGGAGATCAAGATCCTCGCCCTCGAAAACATTGGGACTCTCACCCTCGAAGCGACCACGTGGGGAGGAGTCCAGCGAGAGTTCGCTTTGCTGGCCGGCAGTCTTGAGGCCAAGTTTGAGCTTCGGCGGATCCAGGTCAGCGGGTGACTCAGGAGCTGGTGGTTGGGAAATGGCCGGAGCCGCGCTGACGTGGGCCTCCTCCAGCTCGTCAGGGGGAATGTCATCGGGAAATTCCTGGGGCATCACGTCTGGTAGAATCGGCGTCTTCGGCTTGCCCCAAATCGTAGTTAGAGAAGGTCGACGTTTTGGCACTGGGATGAAAGTCCGGATCGAGGGAGCGGGGTCGGGTGCTACCGTGGCTTCAATCGGCTCGGGATCTGGCTCATCCGCGGCCGAATAAATCTCGGTGGCGGGTTCGTCAGCGGGCGTGGGTTTAGGTTCCGGTGCGGCTGGGATGTCATCGGCAAACGTGAAAGCATCGAGACCAAGTTTGTGCCCAGCTTCCACGACCGGCGCGACGGCGATTTCTGGTTCGGCAAACGGACGCTCATGGTCGAAGAGCGCAGGGACGCTGGGCGCAGCCTGATTTTCGACTGAGCGGAATTTCGAGAGCGGGGAAATTGGCGCAGGCTTGGGTGTTGGCTCCGGTTCTGGTTCCGCTTCTGGCTCCGGGGTGGGCTCAGGTTCTGGTTCTGGCGCAGGCGGGATCTCTGGCTCGGGCTCGGGTGGGATTTCGGCCACGAGGGCGGCGACTTTTGCCGACTGTCGGCTGGGAGCATGGGGGGAATCGAGAATGGGATTTTCCTGCGTGCGATGGCTGAGCGTGCTGCGTGGGGCAGAGGCCAGATAGTCCTCGGGGAGGGCGCTGATCAGCGTGATCGAAAGCGCGTCGCCCATGGCGGGATCGACCGCTGCGCCGAAGAGGACGTGGGCAGTTTCTGGGACAAATTTCTGCAAGCGCTGCATCAGGAGCTCGATCTCGAAAAGCGTTAGATCCTCGCCGCCAGAGAGGTGGACCAGCACGGTTTGAGCATCCTTGAGTAGGGCACCTTGATCTAACAGCGGGCTGTTGAGCGCGTTTTTCAGGGCCTTGGTGGCGCGGTCTGTGCCGGACGCGAGCCCGGAGCCGAAGAGACAGCGCGAGCGGTTCGTGCGCAGGGCGCTCATCAGATCGTCGAGTCCGACATTGATCAGACCGGGGCTGATGACGAGGCGGATGACCGCCTTGATCGACTCGCAGATCATGTGCTCGGCGGCAGCGAAGGCTTCGTGGATGCCTTGCTTCGCGAGGACCAGTTCGCCCATGCGGTTGTTATCGAAGGTGACCAGCGCGTTGGAGAGCACCGCCAATTCGTTGAGCGCGGTCTCCGCCTGTTCGCGGCGGCGTTTACCCTCGAAGGCGAAGGGCATGGTGGCGAATACCACGACGAAGGCACCTTCCTCCCGGGCGATCCGGGTGACGATGGGGGCGGCACCGGAGCCCGTGCCGCCGCCGAGGCCGGTGCAGAGGAAAACGATGCGCCGCCCCTTGATTGAGGCGCGGATTTGTTCCTCGGATTCTAACATCGCTTGGTGGCCGAGTTCGGGATCGCCACCCGCACCGAGGCCTTTGGTAAGATTGACGCCGAGCTGGATTTTTTCCTGCGCCAAGCAGGAGGCAAGCGTGCGAAGATCCGTGTTGAGCGCCAACATCTCCGCGCCTTCCATGCCATCGAGCGCGATGCGTTCGAGCATGTTGGCACCGGCCCCGCCAAGGCCGATGATTTTAACGGCGGAGGTGGGAATCGTTTGTTGGGGATCGCGGGTGTAAGTGATCATGGTGGAGATGGAATTTGAGATTTGAGATTTGAAATTTTTACTTTCCAAACGGCCAGAACAGGCGGAAGAGGCGGCGGAAGAAGCCCGGCGGTTTGGCACGTTCGGTTTCGAGGATCTGGGCGTATCGAATCAGGCCGATGGCAGTGGCGAAGTGGGGGTCCTTGAAACTCGTTTGGACGCCGCTGATGCCCGGTGGCTCGAGGCGGTGAATGTCGCGACCGAAGACATCGAAGGCGAGCTTGTCGAACCCGCGCATTAGGCTGGTGCCACCGGTTAGAAAAATCCCAGCACCAATCTGCTCCACCGAGCCGACAGGCAGGCGGGCACGGACCAACTTGAGGGTTTCCTCCAAGCGCTGGTGAATGATTTCATTGAGCACGCTGCGGCTTACCTCGACTTCGGCGAAACCACGCTCGTCTGTTAGTTTGGCCGTGCCGACGGAGTGAACCGGATCTCCCGAGGCGTCGCCCTCCGTGATTTTCAGCCGCTCTGCCTTGGAAAACGGCAGGCCGGTGACGAGATGGATGTCATTGGTAACATGGTCACCGCCAACTGGGACACAGCCGGAAGCCGCGATGGCACCGTTCAGATAAAGCGCGTAGTCGGTGGTGCCGCCACCAATGTCGATGACCAGTGCGCCGCGCTCACGTTGCTCGCGGTCGAGCGCCATCTGAGCCGTGGCGATGGGCGAGAACACAATGTCATCAATCTCTAACGGCATTTCTCGGACCAATTTTATGCTGTTTTGAATGCGGTTGCCGATGCCGTGGACGACGTGGAAATCCGCCTCCACGGTTTTTCCAAACAGGCCGACCGGGCTGGTCGCGTGCTCCAGTCCGTCCAACAGATAGTTGCGGATAATCGGGTGTAGATAGACATGGTCCTGGGGGATTTCCACCTCGCGTGCGATGGAGCGGGCTTCCTCGACATGCTCGGGAGCTACCGTCGGATCGCCGTCTGGCAGGCGGAAAGTGCCACGGTGGTTCGTCCCTTGGATATGGGCACCAGTGATGGCGAGAAACACGCTGCCGATTTCCACGTCGCTCGCATTCTCGGCCTTGGCCAAGGCGTCCTTGAGACAGGCTCGGACTTGTGCGAAATCATAGATCTCGCCTTTTCTAACACCGACGGTTTTCGTGACGCCGATGCCGAGGATTTTGACGGCGCTGTCCGCCTTCACCTCACCGACGACCACGCAGGTTTTGCTGGTGCCGATTTCGAGTCCGACGTGAATTTTGGTGCGACGTGCCATGGCGTGTTAGGTGTTAGAGACGGACTCAGTTGCGATTGAGAAGGGTGTGGAGATCGTGGGCCTGCCGGTCTTTGCGGAGTTCAACCGGACTCGGTTCGGAAACGGGGGTTGCGCGGGGGGCGGCAGCCGTTTCATCGCGCAGGGTGATGGGAACGTTGCGTTTGGGGATGAGATTGATGGTGGTGATGGCGTAGCCTTGATGTTCCGAGTGATCCATGGCTGCGCGGAGGTTGCGGATCTGCCGTTCGTGATCGCCGAGGCCGAAAGTCGCGGCGATGCCCTGGCGGGTGAGCAACAACAGCGACCAGTCGTTTACTTGTTTCACCGACTCGATCCAATGGCTGGCTTCTGGATCAGCAGCGCAGGCTGAACCTAACAGTCGCAAGCAGTGGGCGAGTTCCGGTTGCTTGATCGGGGAGCCGGCGACGATGGGAAATTTTTCCGATTGCGGGAGTTGGATGGCTGGTAGATTGATGGCGGTCTCCAATTGCAGTTCGGGACAAGGATAGGCAATGCCCTTAAGATCGACCAACATATCCCCGGTGCGGCGCACTTGGGCAAGCCCGGCCTCCGGGCAGCGAATCCACGCCCGAGGGGTCCGTGGCACCACACGCACCACGAGTTTGCCGGGTAGGTGACGCTCGGCACGGGCTTCCGCGATGCCGGGCAGCGCTTTTAATTTCGCAGTGACCTTATCGAGGTCGATGTCAAATACGCTGGCGGTGAGATCCAGACCGGTGGCCTCGGCGAGTCCGACCTCATCGATGACCGGGTTGGGATTCAGGTCGATAACTTGCAGTCGAAAATCCGGATTTTTGTAAAACGCATGCTGGATTCCCTGCCAAACACCCCACCCGAGGGCTGCTAACAGCGCGAGGATACAGGCGTATTTGGTCAGCCTGCGGGCGATCTTGAGAAAGCTGAACCAGGCGATGCGCGGCGACATGACACGGACTTCAAGCACGCTGGAGCGCGAGTTGCGGCGGGGTTTGGTGGTCCGTTTTTTTGACATATCAGGAGCGGAGTTTGAGGGAGAGTTCGGCGATGGTTTTACATAACTCAGGAAAGGATATGCCAACGGCGGCCGCAGCCTTGGGCAGCAGGCTGGTTTCTGTCATGCCGGGAATGGTGTTAGCCTCTAACACGAACGGGCGGTTCTGCGAATCCAGCAGGACATCCACGCGGGAATAAATTTCCACCCCGAGCGAACGGTGCGCGGCCAGTGCGGCGGCTTGCACGGCCATGGTGGTTTCCAAGTCCAGATCAGCGGGGCATTGGTATTCGCTGCCTTTCGCACCGCTGAGCCATGGGTATTTGCTGGCCATGTCATAGACACCTTCGGGCGGTGTGATCTGGACGATGGGCAGCGGCACGTCATTGAGAATGGCGACTGTTAGTTCCTTCCCATCGATGAATTCCTCGATGAGGACTACACCATATTTTTCCGCAGCTTTCAGAAGTGCGGCGGGAACTTCGTCCTGCGTTTTGACGATCTGGACGCCCACGCTGGAGCCTTCGAGTGGTGGCTTGATGACGAGCGGGGCCTTGATGGTGAGACTTGGGATCTGACCGGGAGTTAGAGAAACCGTCTCTGAGCGTGCGGTGGGAACATTGTCTGCTAGAAATTTTCCCTTCGCGAGGGATTTATCAATCGCGAGCTTGCTGCTGGCGGAACCGGCTCCGGTGTAAGGAACACCGAGATTTTCCATCGCGTCCTGAAGCTGGCCGTCCTCGCCGAAGGTGCCGTGGATCACATTGAAGGCGAGATCCGTGCCTTCCGGCAGTACGATGTCCGTCGTAGTGACATCGACGGCCACCGCATCCAGGCCAAGTCCTAACAGCGCCTTGAGCACGGCTTTGCCGGACGCGAGTGAGACCTCGCGTTCCGAGCCGGGACCGCCCATTAGCACTGCGATTTTTTTGCCGCTTAACATCATTTTTTAGAATTTAAAATGTCGCTTCGTCCTCGCCGAGGATTTTGATTTCGGTTTCCAGCTCGACGGAACGCTCGTCACGCGCCTTGTCTTGGATGAACTCAATGAGTGTTAGAATTTCCAAAGCGGAGGCCCCGCCTTGGTTGACGACGAAATTTCCGTGGACTTCCGAAACCGCAGCATGGCCGCAAGTGCTGCCTTTCAGGCCCAGCGAATCGATCACGCGGCCAGCGGGAACTTCCTCCGGGTTCTTGAACGTGCAGCCAGCGGATGCGGCGATCGGTTGGGTGGCCTTGCGCTTTTCCCGCGAGGCGTCCCATCGCTCCTTGATGTTGGCAGTGGTGTCGGTCTTGCCTTTGAAAACCGCTTGGAGGGCGAAGTTCCGTCGCAGCTCGGGGACGTTGCGATAGCGGGTGACGATTTCCTCGCGCTCGCGAGTGCGGATCACGCCGTCCTCGTCGAGGAAAGTCACGCGCACCACTTGATCGAAAGTTTCGATGCCCATTGCGCCAGCGTTCATGCGAAGTGCGCCGCCGACGTTGCCGGGGATGCCTTCCATCCACTCGAAGCCGCCGATGTTGCTGCCACCGGCGATGCTGGCTAGTTTTTTCAAACGCACGCCCGCGCCCGCCGTGACATGGCCCCGGCCATCCACGCTGACTTCCGAGAAAACCCCGCCAGTCGGGTGAATGACCGCGCCGCGGATGCCGCCATCGCGAACTAACAGATTTGATCCACGACCCACCACGCGGACTGGGATGCCGCGCTCGCGACAGTAATCTACCAGAAATGCGAAGCCGTAAAAACTGTGTGGCTCTAACCAGTATTGCGCCGGGCCACCGACTAACAACGTCGTATGGCGGTTCATCGGTTCGTAGATTTTGCCGTCGATTTCGCCGGGTGGCATGAGGCCGCGCATTTCCTCGAGGATTTTCAAATCGGCGGCGAGGCGGGTGCCGGCTTCGTGGACATTTCCCGCGCCGAGGGTGATGAGCAAATCGCCCGACTGGAGGACGTGACCGATCGCGTGGTGGGCGGTTGTTAGGTCGGGGACATAGGTGGCGGGAATGTCACCATGGGCTTGCATGGCATCCACCAAAGTTTGGCCGGAAATGCCTTTGATGGGCTTTTCTGAGGCGGCGTAAACGTCGGTGATGAAGACCATGTCGGCGGCTTGGAGAACCTTGCCGAAGTCGTCCGCGAGCGCATGCGTGCGGGTGTAGCGGTGCGGTTGAAACAGAACGATCAGGCGTTTCGATTTCAATGAACGCGCGGTCTGGAGCGTGGCCGCCAACTCGGATGGATGGTGGCCGTAGTCGTCGATGATCCGATAGTTTGTTGATAGATATTTCGTCTCGAAGCGGCGTTTCGCTCCGGCGAAGGTGGCGAGGGCACGGGCAACGAGGGCGAATTCCGCACCGCAACTGTCGGCCAGCGCGATGGCGGCGAGGGCGTTGAGGATGTTGTGATTACCAGGAATTCCGAGTTCGACATCGCCTAACACTACGCCCGCTTTTTTCACCGTGAAAGCCGAAGAACCCTTGAGATCGCGGAGGTCGGTGGCGGTGTAGTCCGCATCGTCCCAGCCGTAGGAAATTGCGTTTTCGCGGTCTTGGCAAAGTTCGTGGGCCACCGGGTCTTCGGCGCAATAGACAAGTTTTCCTTTCGTCTGATCGGCGAGTTTGGTGAAAACCTCGCGGATGTGATCGAGGTCCCGATAGAAATCCAGATGCTCAGCCTCGATGTTGAGAATGACCGCGTGTTCTGGCTGATAGAGAGCGAGCGTGCCATCGCTTTCGTCGCCTTCCGCGACCATGAACTCGCCGTCCTCGGACCATTTCGCGTTCGCGCCGAGGATGGGAATTTCCGCGCCGACGTAGTGACTGGGTTTTTGCCCGGCCTCGCGCAGGACGTGGGCGGTCATCGCGGAGGTCGTCGTTTTCCCGTGGGTGCCGGAAATGATGATGCCTTTCTTCGTGTGCAGGATCGCAGCCAGGCACTCGGCGCGGCGGAGGAGCGGGATTTTTGCTTTTTTCGCAGCGGCGTAGGCGGCGTTGTCCGGCTTGATGGCGGAGGAATAAACCACGATGTCCGCGCCCCTCACGGCGGCGGCGGTGTGGGGTGAGGAAAAATTTAGCCCCACGCCCTGCATCCGCTCGGTCTCGGCGGTGGTGACACGATCCGAGCCGCTGACCTGGTGGCCCATGCCTAACAGCAACAAGGCCAGCCCGCTCATGCCCGAGCCAGCCACCCCGATGAGGTGGATCTGGAGTGGCTTGCTCCGGTCGGTTAGGCGTTGGTTGAGATCGGTCATGATGGCGTGAGAGTGGCTTCGATGGCGGCGCACACCCGGTCCGCGGCGTCGGGGACGGCGAGAGCGCGGGCGGCTTTTGCCATGCTCTGGTGAGTTGGCAAGTCTTGCAGGATCGAAGCGGCGAGAGCGGCGAGTTTTTCCGCATCCAGGTCGCTTTCCTGAACGAGCGTGGCAGCACCGGCACGGGCGAAAACTTCGGCATTTCGCGTCTGGTGATCGTCAGCGGCGTAAGGATAAGGGACTAGGATCGAAGGCAGCCCGGCGCTGGCGATTTCCGTCATGCTGGAGGCCCCGGAACGCGCGATGATGAGATCGGCGATGGCGTAGGCGGAAGGCATTTGATCGCAAAAACCGAGCACCTTGTAACCCGGGCGGCCTTGGGCGATTTCTGAAACCCGTTGGAAATCCGACGCCCCGGCGATGTGCAGGACTTGCGTATCCGGTGGGAGATTCGCGGCGGCTTGGGCGCTCAATTCATTCAAGCGATGCGCCCCTTGGCTGCCACCGGTGACGACGATGGTCGGGCGCGTAGGGTCGAGCCCGAAGCTTGCCGCTGCGGCTTCGCGGTTCGGGAGAGTGGTGATTTCCGGGCGGACGGGAGTGCCGGTGGTGACAGTTTCGCGCTTCGGAAAAAATGCCTGTGCCGTGGTCATGCCGAGGAAAACGCGGGTGCAGAAACGGCTGGTCATGACGTTTGCGCGGCCGGGGCGGGCGTTGGAATCGTGGATGAAAGTTTTGAGGCCCAGCTTGTGGCCGGCATACACGGGTGGCAGCGAGGTAAATCCGCCCATGCCGAGCACGGCGTCGGCTTGGAATTCCTGGATGACTCGCTTGCAGTGGCGGATCGAGCCCCAGAGTTTCCACAAAAACGGCAACATCCGGGGCGAGAGCGTGGGCGGCTTCGCAACGGCGGGCACGGTCTGAAATTGAAGATGGGCGTATTTCGCGGAGGCCTCAGAATCGACTTTTTTTTCTGAAATCAGCAGCAAGACCGCATGGCCACGGGCGCGCAGAGCCTCCGCCACGGCGATGCCGGGAAACAGGTGGCCGCCAGTGCCGCCACAGGCGATCAAGATATTCAGGGAACGTGACACGGATGGATGGGTGAACAGCCCGCGAGGGTGTTAGAATGGCAATTCCTACACCTCGTCGGCGGAAATTAAGCAAATCCAAATTATCAAGCAATCCTCAAAACGCCCTAAGTGCGGAAATTTTACCGGGCGCGGGCGCGGGGATAGCGGGTAAGGGCGGGTGATGCCATTTTCCACAAATAAAATGACGCTTGCGGAACGACGAACTGGGGCGCGGAATAAATTCTACGCTCCAATTCAAGACTTTGAAAATCAGGCTTTTGGAAAAAGTATCGCTTCGAGTTGTCCGAGAAAGCGCTGCTCCGTATGGGTCAACCCATTTCACGGGAGGTTTGAATCATGCCACAGCAGGCTAAAGCGGCAGCCAAAAATGACAATGTGTTTTGCGGGGATCGGACAAACCCGTCAAACTTCCCGCTTTCTCCGCATCAGTGCGGCGGCGGTGGCTAGCATCACTAACAAGCTTGTCGAAGGCTCTGGCACGTTTGGTATGTTGGGTGTCGCGCTGCCATCGACCGGAGTGAGGCCGTGTTCGGCGTATTGCTGCTGGGTTTCCAGCACAACGGCTCCGGAAACAAGTGTGACTAACTGATAGCGGGCTGCGAGCTCCGAGCGGTCAGCATCGGTCAGCGGGCTATTCGAAGTTTCTGCGGCGGATGCCGCCCAGAGTCGGGCAAGGTGATCCCAGACCTTGGTGCCGGGAACGTTTTCCACGGTGGCGGCGCGTTTCCACGTTCAGCCGGATTCTTGGTGTGCGGTTTGTAGGTTTTTGAGAAACTGTGAAAAGTCCTGCTCCGGTGCGAGCAACAGCGGACCGCGCTTGATACATCCGGTCCGGTAAATCGCTTCTGCCAGTCGGTTAGGCTCTGCGACCGCTTGGATTTCATGAATCAGTGGGTGCTTCGTCCCCCGCTCGATCTGTTGGAGCAGCGCTTCCGCTTGCGCCAACCCGACCGCCTGTGGCCCGTGGACCCAGACGATCGGTGCGCCGGATTCCCGCGCCAAACGAATGCCTTCGCGCAGGGCGGGCTCGTTGTCCCGACCACCGGTGAACCGGTAGTTTTCCAATTCCTTCAACGTCACTCGGCGTGCGTGGTCGTCGGCAAGCACCAGCGTCAAGCCATCCCCGGCTTGATTCTCGATGGCGCGGACGAGCCAGTCCTTGGCCTGAGCCACAGCGGCGGAGCCATCGATGATCACCACGATCTGGCTCGCAGCCGGGGATGGCGAGGTCGCCGGTTCGCGCATCAAGAATCGTTCCTCAGGCTTGGCGAAACGATCCTCGCACCACACGACCGGCGGTTTTTCTGGCAGAGCTTTGGTGCAAAGGGCGGTGCCTGGCGACGTGAGATCCGCGCTCGCGAGCGTGGTGGAAAGGGATCGGCCCGTGCCATCGGGGATCGCGCTTTGCGATTTCACAGATCCCGATAGATTGAATTCACAATTCCCCTGAAGCCAAACCGCGTTTTCCAAATTTCCGGCCAAGCCGAAATTTCGCTCCACCACGTACGGCAGCTCCCAGCGCCCACCTTCCAGCGGGGCGCTCACGCCGAAGCGGATCTTCATTTGCCCGTGGGCTGGCACAGGGAAACACTGCATCCTTTTGTGGTTCATTTTCCTCAAACACATATCTGCCGTTTGCCACGTTCACCTTGGGCGGGGTTTGGTTTTTCTCAAACAGCTCATCACCTTCCCTGATGTTTTTCCAGAAGTCTTCATTGGGATTTCCGGCGGCTTTTGTCATGCGCTCTTCGGTCATGCGGAAGGGGAAAATGTGGATGTGGAAATAGGGCTGCCCACCGCTTTGCGCGGCGGCGCATAAGGTATAGATTTCTTCGATTTTTTCATCGGTCATGGCGAGGCAGCCGATGGAAACACTGTTGCCGTGGACCATGATAAAGCTGCCAGTGCGTTGGTGGGCGCGGTCGAATTCGTTAGGAAAGCCGATGTTGAAGGCGAGGTAAAATTGGCTATCCGGTTTCATGGCAGATGGCGGGACGACATAAAATCCTTCCGGCACCTGGCCATCGCCTTCCGCGAGTTTCGGGCCGAGCGCGCCGGATGCGGCGGCGATCGGATAGGTGCGGAATAACACAAATTTCCCGGTGCTGCGATTGCGGACGAAAAGCTCAAGCTGGTTTTCCTCCTTGAAGGCGCGGATGAAAACCGGATCGCCGAATGACAGGCCGACAGCCGTTAGATCGCGGGTCAGGGCCGGGCTTACGTTGGCGGCTGCTGCTGCCGCACGCAGCTCGCCGGGTGGGATGGTTCGGTCGATCATGACGGGGGCGGGTTTTTCCGTTTCCTCACCCACCGCGAACAATGGCAAGCCGAGGCAGCAGATGAGGGCGCTTGGTTTCATTTGAAGAACTGGCTTAACAGTGCCGTGCTATCTTCATGGATTCGCGGAGATTGGCAAGCCCGGCGGAACGTGCGAGGCTCCGGGCATGATTCTAAGGCCGCTCGGCGATTCCGCATGGTTGGTGGCGTTTCCCGGAAGTTCCGGCGGGGCGGCGCTGGAGAGGGTCATGGGTCTGGTGGCCGCACTGTCTAACAATCGACCAGCCGGGGTGCTGGATGTGGTGCCGTCGTTCGACACGGTGGCGGTGCATTTCGCCGGAGTGGACGGCACGGAAATCCGCGAGTGGATCGGTGCGGCGGAAGTGTTAGGGCAGGTTCCCAACGGCGGCGAACGGGTGGTTCCAGTTAGATATGACGGGCCGGATTTGGAAGAAGTCGCGCGGTGCCTGGATCTGACCGTTGAGGAGGTGATAACGCTGCACAGCGGGGCGGATTATACGGTGGCCGCAGTGGGATTTTCGCCGGGATTTCCCTACCTAGCAGGATTGCCGGAGCGCTTGAATCTACCGAGACGGCGGACGCCACGGCTGGTGGTGCCTGCGGGAGCGGTGGCAATGGCCGGCGGGCAGGCGGGGATCTATCCGAATATTTCGCCGGGTGGCTGGCATGTGTTAGGGCATACGGCGGTGGTCCTGTTCGATCCTCACGCAGAGCAACCGGCCTTGCTGCGGCCGGGCGAGCTGGTGCGGTTCATGCCGGTGGAGCGGCTTGAATTTGCGGCGCAGCGGGTGGAGGAAATAGGCGCTCTGACCGATCGTTGGATCGAGGTGATTCATCCGGGCGGATTGACGACCGTGCAAGATCTCGGGCGGCCCGGTTATGAAAGCTCTGGCGTTTCTCCGGGTGGCGCGGTGGACCGGCATTCGTTGCGAGTTGCGAATCTAGCAGTCGGCAATGAGGATGGAGCGGCGGCGTTAGAAATTTGCCTGCGCGGCCCGGTCTTGAAATTTCACGCGACGGCAGCGGTGGCGTTCATGGATGGAACCGCGAAACCACAACACATCGCGGCGGGCGATACGGTCGATTTCTCAAAGCCCACAACCGGGGTCCGCGCATATCTCGCGGTGGCTGGCGGCCTGCAGGTGCCAATGCTGTTAGGTAGCGCGGCGACGGATATGCGCGCGGGCTTCGGAGGACATCACGGACGGGCCTTGCAAGCGGGTGACCGGCTGGATTTTGGCGAAGCGAGAAGCGGGCCGCGCGGCGGGACATGGCACGTCGGGCGGCGGGACCGGGTTTCCTTGATCGAGCTGAGGTATCTGCCGGGCGTGCAGAGGGATTGGTTTTCCGCTGAAGCACGGCAGCGGTTCGGCTCGGAAATCTATCAACTAACCCCGCAGTCAGATCGCATGGGTGTGCGCCTGTCCGGCGCGGCGCTGGACTTGGAAACACCGCAGGAAATGGTCTCACAGCCGGTCGCGTGCGGCTCGGTGCAGGTGCCACCGGAAGGACAGCCGATCGTGCTGTTAGCCGAACGGCAGACCATCGGCGGCTATCCACAGATCGGGCAGGTGATCTCGGTGGATCTGCCGAAACTGGCAAGGGCATGGCCGGGGACCAAGGTGAGATTTCGTGAGGTCACCTTGGAGCACGCGCGGGAACTCAGACGACGGGAGGAGCGGGATTTCGCATGGTTGCGGACAGGGCTTAATCTACTCACATGAAACCCGTGCACAGGATCGACATCAACGCGGACCTTGGTGAAGGCGGGACTGATGATGCGGAGCTGCTCGCGCTGGTGACGTCCTGCAACATCGCCTGCGGTGGCCATGCCGGGAGTGATGAGATCATGCGGCGGACCATCGCCATGGCGATCGCTCGTGGGGTGCGGATCGGGGCGCATCCGGGGTATGAGGACCGGGAAAATTTCGGCAGGCGGGAGCTGGATTTTCCGTTAGAACAGGTGACGGCGCAGGTGGCGCGGCAGGTGGGGAAACTCGCAGGATACGCGGGGCGGCATCTCCATCATGTGAAACCCCACGGCGCACTCTACAATCAAGCGAACCGCGATGATCTGTTAGCGGCTGCGGTGGTCGCGGGAGTGGTGGAAATTTCACCCAAGCTCATTCTCTACGCGCCGCCAACCGGGGCGCTGGCGAAGGCCGGACGGGCGGCGGGGTTAGTTGTTAGGACGGAAGGTTTCGCGGATCGGCAGTATCGCGAGGATGGTTCGTTGGTACCGCGTGGCGAGGCGGTGGCGCAGGCCGTGGCACTGGCGCGGGGCGGGGTGATCAAAACGCTCTGCATCCATGGCGATGGAGCGCGGGCACTTGAGATGCTGCGGGCGATCCGCAGGGCATTGGACGAATCTTAGGCGGGTGATTTTGGCAAGCGACTTACTTGAGTTCCGGGGCGGTCCAAGGCTTGCCGCGACTGGAGAATTTGGCACGGGTTTGCTTCACTGTGTCTTCGGTGACGGGTGAGGCGTCGTTGCTCCAGGACTGGCGAACGTAGGTGATGACATCGGCGATTTCCGCGTCTTTGAGGTCGATGAGCGGGGGCATCATGTTTTCGAATTTCTGGCCTGAAACCTCGATCGGACCTTGAAGGCCGTGGAGGGCGATGCGGGCGGGAACCGTGGGGTCGCCAAGCGCCCATGGTGAGCCGTCGAGGGGCGGAAATGCACCGGGCACGCCTTTGCCTTCAGGACCGTGGCAGGCGATGCAGGTGCGGCTGTAAATAGCGAGGCCACGGCCGATGACGGCGGGGTTCGGCGGGAATTTGTGGACGACGGCCTTTACCTCGACTGGGGCGACACCGAGGGTGGCGGCAAGTTTTTTCGAGAAGGCGTCGGTGCGGGTCGAGAGGACGGTGGCCAGCGCGGTGCGGGCTGCGGGATCGCCGCTGGCGACGAAGTATTTGACCACGGCATCAACGCCATTGTGGTCACTCTTGCCGGTGCCGATTTCTGTGAGAAAAACGTCGTCATAATAGGCGGTGCCGGTGGCTCCACCGTAGCCGCCGAAGAGACAGTGGACGAGAATCTGGGATTCATTTCCGCTGTCGAATTCCATGCTCAATTCTTTCCAATCCTGAGTGCCGCTGATGCCTGCGGTGGCCTCGAGGCCATGGACATTGAACATGGCTCCCATGCCGCCGTGGTTGACGAGATTTTCGGTGCGGACCCAGCCGCCGAGACGATAGCGGGTGTGTGGTTTGACTGCGATCTCGGCACCCGCTCCGGCGTCGGCGCTGGTGGCGGAGGTGATTTTAAGAGCGGTGCCGCCGTTTCTACCACCGGGGCCGATGGTGATTTCTACCGAGTCAGGGGTTTTTGCACCATAGATGCGGAGGCTCCATGGGCCGAGTGCGGGTCCAGAGAAACCAGGATCGGGGATGAGATTGGTTGGAGCGGGGCCGACGACGGGGGAATCGGTCGCGGTCGCAAGCGAGGCAAGGATGACGCCGGGGGCATGGTGGCGGGCGGCGATTTGCCAAGCGTCGTTGAGCGCGGCGTCGGTGGTGATGGTTTGCTTATCGGCTTGGAGCGTGGCGTAGAGCGCTTTTCCAACGCGCTCGGTCGGGGCGATGCGGCCGAGAGCGATGAAAGTTTCCGCGAGTTCGCGGGGGTTGGACGAGGTGATGAGGTCATTTTGAATTACGCTCTCGGCGAGGGTGTCGTCGGGCGTGGGGTTGTTGAGGGCAGCACGGCGGAGGCCGCGGCTGTTGGAAGCGAGGGCGGCTTTAATGACCTCCGCATCCAAGGCGTTGAGGCCCTGGAGGGCGTAGAACGCATGAATGGCGGCGTGGTTGGCGGCGGTGACAGGGGTGGATTTCACGATTTCCTTCAATTTCGTGACGGCGCTGGTGGAGTGGGATTCCACGATGAGGCGCTGGGCTTGGAGGCGCCAAAAAAGGTTCGGGTGGGCGAGGCCGGCGAGGAGTGAATTGAGGTCGGTGGCGATGAGTTTCGGATTGATATCGTCCTTGGAGCCGCTCGGATAGACGCGGAAGACCCGGCCAAGCGAGACGTCGCGGAGTGGGGTTTCGTAGGCATTTCCCCGGCCGGTCTTGGCGTCGTAACCGGCGGAGCTTTTGGTAGGCGTGGGGTTATGTTGAATGATGAGGTTATACCAATCCGAGATCCAGACCGCGCCATCGGGACCGGTTTCGGCCATCACCGGGGAGGTCCAGGCGTCGGCACTGCAAAATAGGTCGTTAGGAAGTTGGCGGGAGTCGTAGCCAGCGCCTTTGGGGGTAATGTCGAACTGCCCGACGAGTTTTCCCGTGGGCTCGCAGACGAAGGCGATGCGGTCGCGGTAGTTTTCCGGAAACCGGGTGGACGTGTAGAAGGCGTGACCGGCACCGGCGGTGTAGCGGTCGAGCTGATCGACCTGGCGTATGTCCATGGAGGCTGGGAAAAATTTTGGATTATTATCACCAGCCGGGGTGCGTGGCTGGGGCATCCCAGCCTTTTCGTAGAGTCCCTTGGCGAACGTAAAATACCAGGACGGGTTGCCGTTGGCGGTGGAGCCAAGGATGTCGAAGTCTGAGGTGAAGCCTAGACCCCAAGTGTTGTTCGTTGTATTCTGTAGGAATTCGAGTTTGCTGCCGTCTGGCTTGAAGCGGAAGACGCCGCTAGAGAATTTGAGGGATTCGCCGCCAACAATGCCTTCGAATCCCGCATAGCCGATGGTTGCGTAAATCCAATTGTCGAAGCCGTAGCGGAGGTTGGAAACCCCGGCGTGGGTATCGTGATTTTTGAAGCCACTGAACAGGATCTGGCGGACGTCAGCCTTGTTGTCGCCGTTCGTATCCTTGAGAAATATCATGTCCGGACCATTGGTGCAGATGAGACCGCCGTTGACAAAGACCGCAGAGGTGGGGATGGAAAGCTTGTCCGCGAAAAGGGTGAATTTGTCCGCCTTACCATCGCCATTGGTGTCCTCGCAAATATGGATGCGGTCGTGGCCGAGATCTCCAGCCTGGAGGTTGTTCGGATAGTCCACGGTCTCGATAACGTAAGCACGGCCTTGGTCGTCCCAAGTAATGTGGATGGGGTTCACGATGTCCGGCTCGCTGGCGAAAAGGGATATTTCATAACCGTTAGGAACTTGGGCGAGCTTGAGAGATTCCGTTGGCGAGAGCGGCTTCTGGGCGCGGGTGATGGTCTTGTGATCGCGGTAGCCGGGCAGGATCACGTCCTCGGATTCCAGCTTCGGGAGATTCATGGCCGTGAGCTTGGCTCGGACATTTTCGCCGACGCTCCAAAGAATGCCGCGGCGCAGCAAATCGTGGAAGGCAGGTTGTTCCCAGCAGCGCATGTCGTGACCGTACGCGGTGTAGAAAACCTTGCCTTTGCCTTGGCTCCGGACCCAGGTCCATGGCTCTTTATCGCGGACTTGGAGGATGGTGCGATCATCGGTCTGCCGGTCGTGGACATACGTTTCATCCCATGTCTCAAAGCCACTATAGCCACGCATGACCGGATGCTCCGGGGCAGTGATGGTGGTGGTGAAGACACCAGTCTGGTGGGATTTGAAACGCCCGCCGACGAGTTTCACAAATGCGTCCGATCCACCAAAACAGGCGGAAGCACAGTGGATGGGAAGGAATGCGCCACCGTCCTCAACGTAGCCGAGCAGGGCCTTTTCCTGCGCCGGGTCCATGGCCTCGTTTTGTTGCCAGTTCCCGTAAAACATCAAGCCATCGTAGCGGTCTAGCACATCGCGTCGAAGGTCTGCAAGGTCCTCAGTATAGGTGAAATTGATGCCGTCCACGCCAAGGGCTTTTTTCAAAACGCGGTAGCGCTCTATTGGGTCATGGCCGGGATGGTTCGCGGTGGGGGCTCCTAGAAAAAGGATTTCCACATGGCGAGGCGCAGTAGCGGCTTGCTTCGTAGTTTGAGAAAAGCCAATAGTAGCAGCTAGGATTACAAGCGGGAGAATGAAGATTTTTTTCATGCGAAGTGGAGGTGAAACCGGACGGTTGGGAGCAATTTTGAACTTGACCTCAATCTGACTTATTTCAGGCAGAGTCCGCTTGTAGGATTGCGGATTTTTTGTGTAAGATCCCGCCACATGAATCCCAAAGTGGTGCGAAAAAATTGGGACGAAGTGCTCCAACCCGGGCAATTCAGGCACTTGTTCGACTATCTCCCAGGCACCCTCTTCTTCGCCAAGGACCTCGGCGGGCGACTCATGGCGGGAAATCCGGCATTCGTGAAACGTTGCGGATTTCAGATGGAGTCCGAGATCATCGGGATCACCGACAGCGCCGTATTTCCACCCCGCCTCGCGGAAAAATACCGCAAAGACGACGAGCAGGTCTTCACGACGGGCAAGCCGCTGCTCGGCATCATCGAGTTATTTCCCAATCAGGACGGCAAACCCGAGTGGTTCGTCACCGACAAACTTCCGTTGTTCACCACAACCGGAAAAGTCTGCGGGCTTTGCGGCACCGTCCGTAGCTACGAAGCGCAACGAGCGGCCATGCAGCCCTACCTCGAACTTGCGACCGTTGCGGATCACCTGAAACTTCATTTCCGCGAAAAGCTCGACGTTCCCCTGCTCGCGAAGATGGCCCACATGTCGGTGCGCCAGTTCGAGAGAAAATTCCGCGCCACCTTTCAGATGACGCCACAAGAATATATGATTCGGATGCGGGTCATCGAGGCCTGCGATCTGCTTGTCCGCAGCAACCAACCGGTGACCGCGGTGGCGCTGGACTCCGGTTTCTACGATCACAGCGATTTCGCCCGCCAGTTCCGCCGCCACATGGGCCAGACCGCCAGTGAATACCGGCTCGATCGACGCCGGGAAATCACGGTCCAGCCGCTCGCCCTGCCGTGATCCCGTCGTCGGGATCCTACACAAACCCGCCGCGAATCTACAAGCCGGGGCAACCAAATCCGCTAGTCTCCTCATCGCGCCATCACCCGATTTTCACTCAAAAAACCAAGCTCTAACTCATTATGTCACAAATCAACATCGCCATCGTCGGCCTCGGATTCGGAGCCGAGTTCATCCCGATCTATCAGTGCCATCCAGACGCGAATATGGCGGCGATCTGCCAGCGTACCCAGTCGAAGCTTGATGAAATCGGCGACAAATACGGCATCCAAAAACGCTACACCTCCTACGAAGATCTGCTGGCCGACCCGGACGTGCACGCCGTCCACATCAACTCGCCCATCCCCGACCACGGCCGCCAGGCAATTCAAGCGCTGAAGGCAGGAAAACATGTGGCCTGCACCGTGCCAATGGCGACCACCGTCGAGGAGTGCCGCCAGATCGTCGAACTCGTGAAGAAGACCGGCCTGAAATACATGATGATGGAAACCGTCGTCTATGCCCGCGAATTCCTTTTCATGAAGGAAATGTACGACAAGGGGGAACTCGGAAAAGTCCAGTTCCTCAAGGCTTCCCATCAGCAGGATATGGAAGGCTGGCCGGGCTACTGGCCCGGGCTGCCACCGATGTTCTACGCCACCCACTGCGTCGGTCCGATCCTCGGCCTGACGCGCGGCGAGGCAGAATATGTTTCTTGTTTCGGCTCAGGCACCATCGCTGAGGAAATGCACGAATGCTATGGCTCCACCTTCGCCATCGAGAGCTGCCACATTAAATTCAAGGACAGCGATCTATCCGCCCAGCTCCATCGCTCGTTGTTCGATGTCGCCCGCCAGTATCGTGAATCATTCGAGGTCTATGGCACCAAAAAATCCGTCGAGTGGCCGCTCATCGAGCATGATCCGTTAGTCATCCATACTGCGAAACTGCCAGAACCGGAAATTCCCGCCGAGGTGAAGTGCCCGGACTTCGCCCATTACCTGCCGCAGGAAATCCAGCATTTCACCACCGGCGGCGTCTATGGTGGCGATGGCAAAGAAGATCACCTTTCCTTCACCCAAGGCGGTGGTCACGGCGGCTCACATCCGCATCTCACCCATCAATTCATACAAATGCTGAAAACCGGCATCGACGCCTATCCGAACGCCGTCGAGAGCGCGAACATCACCTGCACCGGCATCCTCGCCCATGAATCTGCGCTCAAGGGTGGCGAGATCGTCCACCTGCCAGAGTGGACGCACCGGGCTTGAGAGCCTGGCAAATTGCAGAGTATATTTTCGTCAATTCTTCAGCACGATCCGGTAGTTTGCCTTGCCCGCCCGCAGGTGGTCGAGGGCGGCGTTCACGTCATTCATCGCAAAGGTCTCAGTGACCGGGGCGATCTGATGCCGGGCGCAGAAATCCAGCATTTTTGCAACAGTGGCCGGTGAGCCGAGGGGCGAGCCTGAGACGGATTTCCGCCCGCCGATCAGGGAAAATGCCGCGACCGGAACGGGTTCCAAGACCGCCCCGACAAAGTGCAACCGCCCGTCCGGCGCGAGGGCGGCGATGTAGGAACTCCAGTCCAGCGTGACGTTGGCCGTCACGAGGATGAAATCAAACGTGCCAGCCAGTTTCGCCAGAGCCGCCTTATCCCGCGTGCCGACGACGTGATGGGCACCGAGTTTGCGCGCCTCATCCGCCTTAGCTTCGCTGGAGGTGAAGGCCGTCACCTCGCAACCCCATTTGTTCAAAAACTGGAGCGCCAAATGCCCCAGCCCACCAATGCCAACCACGCCCACCCGGTCCGTCGGCTTCACGCCAAAGTCGTTGATCGGCGCAAACACCGTGATCCCACCACAAAACAGCGGCCCCGCACTGGCCGGGTCGAGGGCGGTTGGCAGCTTGATCGCCCACTCCCAATCTGCCCGCACGCGGTCGGCGAATCCGCCGTGGCGTCCGACGATCATCTGCTCGGCGTTGGAGCAGAGCTGGTGCCTACCTGATAGACAAGGTTGGCAGGCCAGGCAACTGCCCGCGAACCACCCCAGTCCCACCCGGTCACCCACGACCAGCCCCTTTACCTGATCGCCCGCTTTTTCCACGATGCCAATCACCTCATGGCCAGCGACTAACGGATAGCGCGCATTCCCCCAGTCATTATCCAACATCGAGAGATCCGAGTGGCAGATGCCGCAGGATTCAACTTTCACCTGAACTTGTTCCGGGTGCATTTCACCGGGATCGAAGTCAAATGGAACAAGCGCTTGTTTTGGCGATGTCGCCGCCCAGCCGTGGAATGTATCGGTCATACCGGCAAGATGTTGAGGAATGGTAATCAGGCAAATTGAGTTTTTGATAAAATGCTGCTCCGTCCGCGAGTAGGACTTGACCGACCTAACCCGCTTATTTCATGCTTACAAGATTGCTATGATCAAATCCACAATCCTCAAGCCATATCGTTTCCTCGTTCTATTGGCAGGTTGCCTCGGCTACGCAACCGCCGCACCTTATGGCCCGGACGGAAGAGAGACGAGTTGGACTCAACCAGGCGGCGCAGAGTTGGCATTGCGTGTTTTCGGCGATGAATACTACGCCCGCACGGAAACGACGGATGGCTACACCGTGGTTTATAACCCAAAGGACAACGCTTATCACTATGCCGAAATCGCCCCGGATGGCAGTGGATGGCTGCCCACGGGAGCCATAGTCGGACTCAAGGCCCCGGCCGGCTTGACGAAACATCTCGAACTTCCCGCCACGAAAATCGGCGAGATCAGCCATGCGAACCGCGCCATCTACGACGGAGATCGCGATCAACGGTGGCACGCCCGGGTTCAAGCGGTCGAAAAACTCCGGGCCGCAGCAAACGGCGCGAAGCTCAGCGCCGCCGAGGCCGCACAAGCCAGTGCCCTAGCCGCGCCGGTGCTTGGCAACAAAGTGGGACTCACCATTCTCGCCCAATTCCCGAACGACCCCAAAACCGGTGCCAACGATCCCGTCAACTTTCCGACAGACCGCAACAAGATCGTCCGCTATTGCAACGGTATCGGCTACACGGAGAACGGCAATACCGGCTCGATCCGGGATTACTATTATGATCAGTCGCTTGGCAAGGTCACCTACACGCAGACTGTCACGGAAATTATCACTCTCCCCCACCCCCGGAATTATTATAACTTTTCGGATTATCCCACGAACGCAAGTCTGCGGGGCGATGCCAGCCGCGTGCTCATCACGGATGCCGTCAACCTGCTCAAGTCACAAGGCTTCGACTTTTCCAGCCTTACCCTGGATGGACAAAACCGCGCCATCGCGACCAATGTCATGTTTGCCGGCCAGGATTCCGGAGTCTATGCCCAAGGCCTCTGGCCGCAACAATGGAACCTAGCCCAAGATATCAATGTAGGAACCACGGCAAATCCGATCAATATCTACAAGTTCCAAATCACTAACATCGCCGACGCGGCTCCCGTCATCGGCACCTTCTGCCATGAGAACGGCCACTTACTGCTAGGTTATCCGGATATTTACGCGCTCACTGGCGAAGGCGTCGGCGAACACTGCCTCATGGGCTCCGGTAACTATCTCAACGGCGGCAAGACCCCGTCGCCTATCAATGCCTATTTCAAGGACATCGTCGGCTGGGGTAATGTCACCGATATCAATTCTTCCAGCTACATCACGGCAACCTTACCCACTACTGGCAACGTCGCTTATCGGATTCGTAAGCCCGGCACGAGCACGGAGTTCTACATCGCGGAAAACCGGGGCACTGGCGATAAATGGGCACAATACTCCGACGATAAGGGCATCGCCATCTGGCACATTGATGAAACGATCGATGGTAACACCAATACAGGCTCCCACTATGAAGTCGCCTTGATGCAGGCGGACGGGAGAAGAGATCTCGAAAAAGGTAACAACCGTGGCGACTCAACAGACTTGTTCGACCTCCAGACCGCTTTATTTACGGATACCACCACCCCCAACGCGAAATGGTGGAATGGCGCGGCCTCTTCGATCAATATCCAAGTGCTCACCGCGCTCGGCGCGAAAACCAACGTCCAATTCGGTCTCTACCCCCCTGATACGCTTATCGTGACAAGCCCGAATGGCGGTGACGTGGCATTTCCTAATTCTACATACGATATCACATGGCAATCAACCATTAAAGGCAATGTGAAAATTGCTCTTTATATGGGCGGACATTTACGATCCGTCTTGGCTGCGGACGCGCCAGATACCGGGCATTTCGCCTGGCTCGTGAGTCGCGCACTACCCATCGGCAACGACTATAGCATCCTCATCAGCAGTCTCACCAATCCCGTCCCTGTCTCGGACGCCAGTGATGGCCCGTTCTCAATCAGCGCGACATTCCCAGCAGGTGGCGTGCTCCCACCGGGTTGGTTCCAACCTGCAGGCGCTGCGAGTAGCTGGAAGGTGACTAGCAGCATCGCCTACGAAGGACCGCGTTGCCTGATGTCCACTCCAATCGGGGATGGCAAAACTGCGGCGATCGCATACCGGGCGAAATTCCAAGCCGGCAGGGTGGGTTTCCGCCTCAAGGTATCTTCCGAGGAGGGCTTCGATTTCGCCCGATTCTACATCGACGGCGTGCCGCAAGTCATCGTGCCGAACAACAAATATGATGGTCTATCAGGACTAGTGGATTGGACTTATGCATCCTTTCCCGTCACTGCGGGGTATCACATGTTCAAATGGACCTATGAAAAGGATGATAGCTACGCAGATAGTAGTGACCGCGCTTGGCTCGATGGTGTTATCCTCCCGCCAACTTCCCCAGTATTAGCGAGCCAAAATCAAGCGGGAGTGGATGTCATTACCGGGCTTATGAACACCGCCTTCCCTGATATCGGAATTAGCTCATCCGGCACGCCACAAGTCCTCACAATCCAAAATATCGCCAAGGCAAACCTCACGAATCTCTACGCTGCAAATCAGGGAATTAACTCTGCCAGCGCTCCGAATAAAACGGTCTTGTTACCACAACTCCTGACTTCCATCGAAGTGATTGCCGGGCGCAAATACCTTGCGCTTACGGGTACCAAGCACAGTCTGGGCTTGGGTAATGTTGTGGTCTCTTCGAACCTTCTCGATTGGTACAGTGGCAATCAACACACCACTGTGATGATCGACGATGGAACGCTTTATAAGGTCCGTGACAACACCCCCGTCACCCCCAAATCAAAGCGCTATATCCGCTTGAAGTGAGGAAAATTGGGACGGTGAAATCCCACATTAGATAAAAATGAAACGGCGCTTGTCCGGTTGGAAAAGTCCACCCAAACAAGCACCGATTTCGCCAGTCTTTATTCTGCGGCCTGCTTTTTCGCACGGCGCTTTTTCTGCTCATCGGTCAGCCCTTCTTCCGGCACCACCGCTTGGTTCGGGTTCTTTTTCGGGCGAACTTGTTGCTCTCCGTTTGCGGGTTGCTTAGGACGCTGCGGGACGGGGGCTGGCGTCACCGCTTGGTTCGGATTCTTTTTCGGGTGCGCTTGTTGGACTTCTCCGTTTGCGGGTTGCTTGGGACGTTGCGGGACAGGGTCTGGGGTCACCGCTTTTTTCTCGACATGCCGCTCGGCCTTGTGGGCTGGGACGGGATCGGACTTTGCCTCGGGCTTCACGCTAGGGACTGGATTCGCTTCGGCATCGTGCTTGGGTTTGACCTTATGTTCGGGAACAACTGCCTCTTTCGGTGTTGGTTCGGTCTGATGTTTCTTTTTCTCAGGCTCGGCGACGTGATCGGGGGTGGTCTGCTTGTCACGTTTCTGACTAGGCTTCACCCGGGGTTCGGGAGTCGGCGTGGGGTCGTTCTTAGGATGCTTATCCTTATCGGTTTTTCCAACTTTATCGGTATTTTGGTCATTCTCCGCAGCACGCGGCTGCAATCTATCAGGTGGCCCGCCACCTTTGTCAGCGTGAGCGGTATGGCTCGCCATGACTGGGGAGCGCTTGATTTTTTCGCGTGATACCGCTTGGTTTTTGCCTTCCGGCTTGGCCCCATGGGCTTCCATTTTCACCCGGTCATCACCGAATTTACGGATCTCATGACTTTGAGAAACATAGCGTTCGCGTTCCTGTTGATTCACCGGTTGGAAGCGTTGGCCGCCCTCCGCGTGGTTGCCCACGACCCGATCAAACCGCTGGGCCACCGCGAAGTCCCCGTGCTCCCGTTCACCCTGTGGACGGGCGTTCAAGGCAGCCCAAGTGCGAGGTGGACGGGCGTCCACATGATCCCGGCGATACTCGAAATACTCCCGGCGGCCGTTTTCCCAATTCCGGTCGTTCCGGTTCTCCCAACGGTAATGCGCAAAGATCGGATCATAACCGCGGTGGCCGGAGTTATAGGAATACGAAGCAAAGAAGCCCTGATTGCGGTATCTCGGTTCATAATAGTCGCCGAAATAATAATGACCGTAATTCGGCCTCAGAAACAGGTGATTGGCAAACACGTTCAGGCTAATGACCGTTATGGGTGAATAGAAAAACCCCGGACGTGCAATATAGCCCGGTTGGAAACGCACTGGTGCAAACACCACGCCACGACGTGCCACCGGGTAATCCCAAAATCCATCTACGTAAATATATCCACGATGAGTCCAACGATAATACGCGGGAACCCAACACCAGTTTTCCCGCGCCGGTGTCCAGTATCCTGCACGCCATGCATAACGCTCGTTACGCCAGATCCAGTTGCCTGGAATCCAATTTTGATCATTGGACGATGCCTCAATGTTAGGTCCGGTCTCGACACTATGCGGCGGCTCGGGCAAATAGGCAACTTCCTTGGCCGCCGCATCCTCCCAGTAACCCGAGGTCCATTGATAGCGGCCGTTCGCATCCGCCCAATAGCCGGGCACCCATTGGCGTCCCGGCGGCAAATTCCGCCAAATCCCGCTGATCCACAAGAAGTCGTTCTGTTCCTCATCCCAAGCCCAATAGCCCGGAATCCAAGTGACGTTTTCCCCCTCCAGCCGTTGCTCCGGCGGGACTTCCTCGATCAAGGCAGGCGGGGCCTTGTCCACGATCATCCCGACCTGGGGATCAAAAGAAACCGTCCCTGCAAACGCTTCATGCACCGGCCCTCGCGTTTGGACTTCCGCCCCCTGATCGTTAGGCTCCTCGGCTGCGGTGAGGCAGGTGACAGGGATGGTTCCCACTAGTGCAAATAGCGCGAACCCTCCTAAAATAGTATGTTTTTTAAGATTCATTTGTTTCTCCTTGATTAAGGTTTCGTCATAAAGACGTGAATGATATTAGAATCATTCGATCTTTCTCAAACTGAATCTGCCACCGTATTTCACCGGTATCAACTAAAAGTCTGCGATGGAGGCTGGTTCGCTCAATACCGCACGCCTGAAACATCTTCGGTATTATTCGGTGGCATCTTCTGAACCGGATTCTATTTCGCCGTCTTCGCCGTCGCTGGATGTTTCATCGCTTTGTGCATCCTCGCCATCCGGGATGACGATGGAAATGTCCTGGAGTTTTTCCCCGCTCTTGAGAGTGAGAAGTTTCACGCCCATGGTATTCCGTCCCGCTGCCCGGACTTCCGCGACGCGGATGCGGATGCTTTGGCCACTGGAGGTCATGAGCATGAGTTCGTCATCTTCAGTGACAGTCACGGCACCGACGACCGGTCCGGTCTTGTCGGTGACTTTCATGGTGATGATGCCTTTGCCACCTCGCGACTGCTTGCGGTAGTCCTCGAAGGTGGTCCGCTTGCCGATGCCATTTTCGGAGGCGACTAACAAAGTCGATCCTTCGGTGACGAGGGCCAGGCCGATGACGAAATCCGTCTCACTCGGACGGATGCCCATGACCCCGGCGGTGCCACGGCCTAACGGACGGGTGTCATCTTCATGGAAACGGAGGCTCATGCCTTCGTGAGTGACCAGGATGATTTCATCGCTGCCAGATGTTAGACGGACACCAATCAGCTCATTATTCTCCTCGAGGTTGATTGCAATGATGCCGTCTTTGCGATAATTTCTGAATTCATTTACGGCGGTTTTTTTCACTTTGCCGCTGCGGGTGGCGAAGAAGACGAAACCAGCTTCCTCGCGGAAGGTGATGTCGTTGCCATTTTCATCCACCGTGCGTTCGAGGCGGAGGAGCGCGGCGATTTTTTCCTCAGGCTTTAGGTTGAGCACGTTTTGAATGCTGCGGCCCATCGCGGTGCGAGAGCCTTCGGGGAGTTCATACACCCGCTCTACATACATGCGACCGGTGTTGGTGAAAAATAACAGATAGTCGTGAGCCTGGACGCTGAAGAGATGCTCGACGAAATCATCGGCCTCGTCTTTCTTGGTGGCGCGAGTTTCCATGCCTTTGAGCCCTTTCCCGCCACGGCCTTGGACGCGGTATTCGCTTGATGGCGTGCGCTTGATATAACCCCGATGCGAGAGCGTGACGATCATCGCGTCGTTGGCGATGAGGTCTTCCATCGCGACTTCACCGGCTTCTGCGACTATGGTGCAGCGACGTGGCGTGGCGAACTTGTCTTTGATTAGGCGGAGCTCGTCCTTGATGATGATGAGCACGCGCTCCTCGCGGGCGAGAATGTCGAGGAAGTCCTTGATGTCGGTCAGCACGCCATCGTATTCGGCCTTTACCTTGTCTTGCTCCATGCCGGTTAGCTGATAGAGACGAAGTTCTAGGATGGCGTTGACCTGACGCTCGCTGAAATAGTAAGTCCCACCGGAAATGGAGGCTTGCGAGCGAATGAGGATGCCCAGCGATTCAGCGGTGGCGACCGGAAAACTATGAGCGGTGAGACGTTCCCGGGCTTCCTCGCGGTTCTTGGAAGAACGAATGATTTTTATGAAATCATCGAGATGGCCGAGCGCGAGCAAGAAGGCTTCTAACAACTCTGCGCGTTCCTCCGCTTTTCCTAACAAATAACGGGTCCGCCGGGTGACGACCTCACGACGATGCTCGATGTAGGCGTCGATGGACTCCTTGAGTGAGAGCTGCTTTGGGCGATTTTTATGAATCGCCAGCATGTTCACGGAGAAGGATGTCTCCATGGAAGTGAGTTTGAAGAGCTGGGCCATGACCACCTGCGGGCGGGCATCACGTTTCAGCTCGATCTCGATGCAGGTGTCTTCGGCGGATAGATCCCGCATTCCGGAAATGCCCGTGAGGGTTTTTTCGTTCACCAACTCAGCGATGCGTTCTTGGAGCGTTGCACGGTTCACGCCGTAGGGAACACCACGGATGATGATATAAGTGCGACCGTTGGCATGTTCCTCAATCTCCATTTTCCCGCGCATCCGCATGGAGCCGCGACCGGTGCGGAAATATTCCTCAATGCCACGGATGCCACGAATTTCGCAGGCGACGGGGAAATCCGGGCCTTTCATGTGCTCCATCAGTTGGGGCAGCGTGATCTCGGGGTGGTCGATCTGTGCGCAGATCGCATCGACGACTTCGCCGAGGTTGTGCGACGCGAGATTGGTGGCCATGCCGACCGCGATGCCGGTGCTGCCATTGACCAAAAAGTTAGGAAACGCTGATGGCATGACCGATGGCTCAGTCTGAGAGCCGTCATAGTTCGGGACGAGATCAACGGTGTCCTTGTCGAGGTCATCCATCATCGCAAGACCTAACGGATGCAAGCGGGCCTCGGTGTAACGCATGGAAGCTGCGGAGTCGCCTTCCACGGAACCGAAGTTACCCTGGCCATCAATGAGCATTTCCCGCATCGACCACGGTTGCCCCATATTGACGAGCGTGCCGTAGATGGCCATGTCACCGTGCGGGTGGAAATTACCCATCGTTTCACCGACGATCTTGGCGCACTTGACGTGGGGTTTTCCGGGGCCGACACCGAGCTGGCGCATAGCATAAAGAATGCGGCGTTGGGAAGGCTTGAGACCGTCACGGACATCGGGCAAGGCGCGGGAAATAATCACCGACATCGAGTATTCCAAGAAGGACTTGGAGAGCTCCTCGGCGACGTTGATAGGTTTAATGTTAGCTTCAGACATTGTATCAAAAAGGGTCAGGAATCGTTGGGAATAATCACACGTCGAGATTGCGCACGTTCAGGGCGTTGTCTTCGATGAAGCGTTTGCGGGGTTCGACGATGTCGCCCATGAGGACGTCGAACATCTTGTCAGCTTCGACAGCGTTGTCATCGTCGAGGCGGACGCGGAGGAACTGGCGGACTTCCGGGTCCATGGTGGTTTCGAAGAGCTGCTTGGCGTTCATTTCGCCAAGGCCCTTGAAGCGCTTGATTTGTATGCCCCGGCTGGCGATTTCGAGGACTTTTGCGAGGATTTCTGGGACAGCGAAGACCGGGGTGATCTTTTGCTTTTCGCCATCCCCTTCGATGACTTCAAAAATCGGCGTATCATCGTTGAAGAAAACGGTGGTGTCGATTCCACACTCGGTGAGGCGGGAGAAGATGCGGTTGATCGCGTGGGATTCGTGGAGTTCGTGAAGATTCGCGCGGCGGGATGGGCCGTTATGGGCTGCGATTTCCTCTTCTGTTAGGATTTCATCAAACAGTCGGAGATCGCGGTTTTCGGCAGCGAAAGCGCGGAGGTCGGCCTCTTTTGGAAAATAGGTTAGAACTTCATCGTTGCCGGTGCGGATACGCACCATGAACTCGGGCAGATGACCATTCTGGCGGGCGGCGAGGTAGTCTTTGAAATTACCGCCGTTGCCTTCGATAGAGGTGGAGAAGCGGGAGAGTGAAGAGAGATTTTCAAGGATGATCTTGAGTTCTTCCGCCGAGAAACTACGGGATTGATCGTAGGTGCGGAGGATAACTTCACCGGCCCCGAGGTCGATGAGGATGCGGTTGAGCTGATCGTTATCTTGGACGTATTCTTGGCGCTTTTTGCGGCTGACCAGATAGAGTGGCGGCTGCGCGATGTAGAGGTAGCCACTTTTTACGAGGGCGGGCATGTGGCGGCAGAAAAATGTCAGCAACAAGGTGCGGATGTGCGAGCCGTCCACGTCGGCATCGGTCATTATAACGATTTTATGATAGCGGACTTTTTCGATATTGAAGGAGCCTTCCACTTCGCCATCGCCGATACCGGCCCCGATGGCGGTGATCATGGATTGGATTTCCTTGTTCTGAAGCGCACGGTGGAGACGGGATTTCTCGACGTTGATGAGCTTTCCACGGAGCGGGAGAATGGCTTGCGTGCGCCGGTCGCGGCCTTGTTTGGCGGAACCACCGGCGGAGTCACCTTCAACAATATAAAGCTCGGATTTCGCGGGATCGCGCTCTGAGCAGTCGGCGAGTTTACCGGGCAGGCCGCCGCCGAAGAGAGCGGACTTGCGGACGGTTTCGCGGGCTTTTCTAGCAGCCTCGCGGGCGCGGGCGGCGTTGATGGATTTTTCGATGACGCGCTTGGCGAGGGCCGGGTTTTCATCGAAGAACTGCATCAGACCTTCAAAAACGATAGACATGATGACGCCCTCGATCTCGCCGTTGACGAGTTTGTCCTTAGTCTGGGAACTGAAGCGCGGGTTCGGCATTTTCACTGAGATGATGGCGATCAGACCTTCGCGACAATCATCTCCCGTTAGAGCGGGGTCCTTGTCCTTCAGGATTTTGTTAGCCTTGGCGTATTGGTTGATGCCACGGGTGAGCGCGGTGCGGAAGCCGGTGAGGTGGGTGCCGCCATCACCGTTAGGGATGGAGTTGGCGAAGCAGAGAATCTGGTCGTTGTAGGAGTCGTTGTATTGGAATACCACGTCGGCGAAAACATCGTCCGCCGTTTTTTTCCCATCATAATCGATTTCAATCGAGCGCTTGCCGTGAAGAATGATCGGCTCGTCATGGATGAGGGTTTTGTTTTCGCCGAGTTGAGCGACGAATTCCTCGATGCCCTTTGCATAGAAAAAGGTCGCTTTCTTGGCGGATTCGGGGCGTTCATCCTCGAGGTCGATGGTGAGGCCAGGGTTGAGGAAGGCGAGTTCGCGGAGGCGTGTGGAAAGGCGGTCGAATTTGAATTCGATGGTATCGACGAAGATCGTAGCATCCGGGAAAAAAGTGATCATTGTGCCGGTTTTGCCGGGATCAACCTCGCCGATGACGTGTAGCGGCTGCGTTGTCTTGCCGCGCTCGAAAGCGATCAGATAGACCTTGCCGTTCCGCATGATTTCCGCCTTGAACCAATCTGCTAGAGCATTGACGCACTTGGCCCCCACGCCGTGGAGGCCACCGGAATACTTGTAAGCCCCTTGGCCGAACTTGCCGCCGGCGTGGAGGTTGGTTAGGACGAGTTCGACAGCGGGCATGCCGAATTTCTAATGCATGTCCACCGGGATTCCGCGGCCGTTGTCGGCGACGGAAACCGAGCCATCGACGTGGATGGCAACCTTGATGCGGTTGCAATAACCCGCAAGGTGCTCGTCGATCGAGTTATCTAATACTTCGAAGACACAATGGTGGAGACCACGCTCGTCAGGGTCTCCGATATACATGCCCGGACGCTTTCTAACTGCATCCAGACCTTCGAGTTTGTCGATTTGTGCGGCGTCATAAACTTGGGCGGCAGCAACCTGTGTTTCTGCTTTTTGTGGCTCTTGGGAAGGCTCGGACATAGTGCGGCCAGAGGGTCTTAAATCCGGCCGTCGGAGACAAGCAACTTCGTAAAAAATGGGTGGATTTTTAGCATCGTTTGAGCCAATTTCATCTTACTGAATATGAAGGACTTACGGCTACTGAATTACGCTGATCCCTGACACGAAACCGAATTGTTTAGAGAGCGGGCGCGAAAGCTGAATTGGGTCGCCTAACAGACAGGAATCAAGCTTCCATACCGAGGCAAGCGCGTTGCCAGATGAGCAGCACATCAGCGGGTTGGGCATCGCCAGCAGCAAGAGATTCTAAAATGGCCCGAGGGGCGATCAACGAGCCTTCGATGTCCAATTTGGCGGCGGCCAATTCGCGGGTTTTGAGTAAGTCATCGACCTTACGTTCAAAATCGCGATCCCGTTTCCGGCGCTTACCACTCGGGCGCTCCGGCCACTCTGCCTCGGGAAGATCCTGCACCGCCGCGACGGCGGCACGGAATCGTTTCACCCGGTCAGGGCGGTAGTGATGCGGTAAGTTGACGATTTTTTTCGCCGCCAACTCGACACTCCACTCTAGCAACTGGCGATTCGGCGCAACCATGAATGACGGACGATCCCATGCTTTCGCTTCGCCATCCCGCCAATGCCAAAGTGCCCTGAGGCAGGCCAGACTGTAAGGTTCAAGTGTCCCTGAGCCTTGGACTCGCCAGCTTTCTTCTTTGGAATCGTCCCGGTCCATGACCCGTTGACGAGCGGCGAGACAGCTTTCCTCGAACCATTCATAACGGCCTTTTTCCTTCAAAGCGGCAACAATCATGTCACCCATTTCAAGAAGGTAATGCACGTCATTGAGTGCGTATTCGATCATCTTGGGCGACAAAGGCCGCTTGCCCCAATCCGCTTTTTGGGAGGATTTTGAAAGTTCTACGCCGAAATAGAGATTGACCAAGTCACCTAGACCAAAGCGGCGCACACCTAGTAATCTCGCGCCGATTTGGGTGTCGTAAACCACCGCAGGCAGCGCTCCGAACTGACGTTTGAACATGGTCATGTCATAATCGGCACCGTGCATCCAAACCGTCGCCGTGGACAGATACGTTCCCAAGCATGATAAATCGTCGATGGCGAGGGGATCGATCAGGACACACCCGTCACGATCCGCAAACTGGATCAAACAGAGCGACTCGCGGTATCGGTGCAGACTGTCAGCCTCGGTGTCGATCGCACAAACCTGTCGGGTCGAGCCTCGGCGACTTGTTGCCAGATGTTTGGCGAGCAGGGCTGTGCTATCGATCATGTCAGAACCCATCAACCGGGAGGAATGTCAATAATACAGCCAAATAAGAACACGGCGACTCGTTGTCAGGAACCCGCATGCGCTTATTTAAGGGTGATTTTCACCCGATAGAGATCACTGATCGTCCCCGGAGGTTGTACTCCAGTGTTGCTGCTCACCTGAATTTTCTTCGTCGCAGGATCGATTTCTCTGGTTTGTCCCGCAGGCGTATAAATCGTACTGACAGTCCAATCCGCGTCCGAGGTGAATACGAACCACGTTTTCCCGCCATTTTTGCTCCGCTGGAGCGTGTAAACCACACCGGGATCCGTTCCCAGTTTTTCTTTAACCGTAAAACCGAAATAAGCAGGTGTATCTGCTCCCGTTACCGGATCGATGTAGTCGAGGTGGCTTTCGGTAGTCGGCGCGACAGGGATGCTGCCTGAGATTACGGCGCTGCTACCAAGAATCCATTCGGTCAAATTGTTGTATCCGTCGCCATCCGCGTCCTGAAGGATGCCAGAATTGTTTCGGTTGGCAGTGAATGTCACATCGACGTAGTCGGCATAACTATTAATAACCTCAATAGGAATTTGAAATTGCCGGGTTGAAAAATCATAGGTAATGGCTGCAGTCTGCAGCGACCGGTCCAGCTCAAGTTCCAAACACCCCCGGGTACCACCATCGAAAATCGGCGGCGCGGTGTAACTGGTTTGATAGGGACTTGGCAGCAATACTCGGGGATCGCCACCGGTGGTGAACGAGGGGAAAATGGATTGTGGCTTGCCCTGCGCGTCTGCCTCATCCAGCGCGGAATTCGGATTGCTCGGATCTTGCAGCACCCTCAGCGAGAGATACAGGCTATCGGCCCTGGCAATGACGGTAGAAGGCGTAAGGCCCTTCCAGTTGATCACGTTTGGCTTGTAGTAACTGGCTCGCAGAAAGCCTTTTTGAGACCATCTTGTCTTACCATTGATGTCAACGAAAGTGAATCCGACTACTTGGTTGTTGATGGTGGCGATCCCCTCCGGCATGGGGTAGATGGTGGCTGAAAGGGGTGCGATCTGACTCGGAAAGCCCAAACGAGGGAATACGTAATGATAGACGCCCGGCACAATCTCACTTTCGAATTTGGACCGCTGGAGTGAGGTATAGCTCCTAGAGGTATTGTAGCGTGTGATGATGTATTCGCGGACGTCTGTCGTATGCAGGTTGAAGTAGAGTGCATAACTGTCGTCAGCAAACCCACCCAAGGGTCTTGGCAGGGCAGAAGCAGGGGCGGCAACCAGTTGGCACAGATCTTTACGACGGGGTTCAATGATCTGCGCCGGCGTAATGCTGGAGATGGCGTAATAGGGACCCACAGTATCGGGCGGGGCATCAACGCTGCCAAAAATCAAGAAGCCAGAAGTCCCTTTCGTGCAGTCCGGTGTCCCGGGTGGTATGTAAAAGGGGCCGGCGCAACCATCATAAGCGGCGCTTCCATCGACCAGACTGAAAGTGAAATTTCCACCGGTGAAATTCACCTTGTCTTTATTCTGGCGGTAGGTTTTCTGCGTACTTACCTGCACTTTGAGCTGCGCGTTAGCCGTGGCTGCAAGCAGTCCAACTAAAGTTGGAATTAGCGGCAAACAGAGGGTTTTCATCCGAGTCATGATAATAGGATGGAACGTCCACCCCGCCTTGACAAGTGGAAATTAAGCCAATTCTCCAGAAATAATGAGTTACTTTGTATTTACTGATTAAATCACCCGACTTCAAACGCCGCCGTTTGCTCGACGGACAATTCAAGCACCTGCCAAGGCAAGCCGTGGATCATCAAATCCGCCATGAAATCGTCCGGGGCCTGCTGCTCGATGTTCCAGACGCCGGGTTTCCGCCAGCCGCCGCTGAGGATTTGCTTCGCGCCAATCATTGCCGGGACTCCAGTGGTGTAGGAAATCGCCTGCGAACCAACTTCCGCGAAGCATTCTTCGTGGTCGCAGATGTTGTAAATGTAGATCGCCCTGGGCTTTCCGTCCTTGATTCCGGTGATGACGTTGCCGATGCAAGTGCGGCCTTTGGTGGACTGGCCGAGATCGCCGGGATTGGGCAAAACCGCCTTGAGAAACTGCAAGGGCACGATTTCCACTCCTTGGTAAAGCACCGGATCGATGCGGGTCATGCCGACGTTTTGGAGAACCTCGAGGTGTTTCAAGTAATTGGTCGAGAACGACATCCAGAACTGGGCGCGGCGTAGCGTGGGGATGTGTTTGACCAACGACTCCAGTTCCTCGTGATACATTCGATAGATTTCATAGGTGCCGACGCCATCCGGACAGATGAAGGGCTGGTGCTTCGACATCGGCGGGGATTCGATAAATTTCCCGTCCTCCCAGTGGCGGCATTCGGCGGTGACCTCGCGGATGTTGATTTCCGGGTTGAAATTGGTCGCAAAAGCCTTACCGTGATTGCCGCCGTTCACGTCGATGATGTCGAGCGTGTGGATTTCGTCGAAATGATGATGCAAGGCCCAAGCGGTGAAAACATTGGTCACGCCGGGGTCGAAGCCGGAGCCAAGCAGGGCAGTGAGTCCGGCTTTTTCAAATTTTTCCTGATACGCCCATTGCCATGAGTATTCGAATTTTGCGACATCCAGCGGCTCGTAGTTCGCCGTATCCATGTAGTCACAACCCGCTAAGAGGCAGGCATCCATGAGATTGAGATCCTGGTAGGGCAGGGCCACGTTGATGAGCAGCTTGGCTCCGGTCTGGCGGATCAGCGCGGCGGTTTCCTCTGCGTTATCGGCATCCACCTTGGCGGTGGCGATGGTGCGGCCTGTGCGGGTTTTCACCTCGGCGGCGATGGCGTCACATTTCGAGAGCGTGCGGGAGGCGAGGGTGATTTCCCCGAAAATCTCGGGGACCATGGCGCATTTGTGGGCGACGACGCTGCCAACTCCGCCAGCGCCGATGATAAGGATTTTGTTCATGTTCTGAAGAGGCACAAGGGGTGAGAGAATCCCGGCCCGCTGGCAAGAAATTCCCCGTGACGTTAGAAGATCTTTCTACGAATTTTCCGACAAGTTTGGAGTCGCAAGGCGTTTTCATCAATGAAAGGCTAGCTCCAGACAAATTCACCACCTCGCATGAAACTCACCAACCAATCCCTCAACGCACGTCGCAACTCCGGTTTCACCCTGTTGGAAATGGTCATCGTCCTTGGCATCATCGCCATGATTCTCGGTGGCGCGATTTTCTCCATGAATAAAATCGGCGAGTCGGCAAAAGTGAGCCAAGTCGAAGCCGACTTCAAAATCATCGACACCGCACTGATGAGCTACAAGTTGCTCGCTGGCAGCTACCCAACCACCCAGCAAGGCCTCAAGGCGCTGGTGGAAAAACCTAGCAGCACGCCAGTCCCGCGCCGCTGGTCGCAAAACTCCAAAAAAGTGCCGCTGGACCCATGGAAAAATGAATATGGTTACCGCTTCCCGGGCAAGAAGAACGCCACTGAAGTGGAAATTTTCTCCAAGGGTCCTGACGGCATAGAAAATACTCAAGATGACCTCAGCAGTCAGGACGAATAAGCCGTCACAGGGCTTCACCCTGATTGAAATCGTGATGGTCATGGCCATCGCTGCGGTCGTCATGGCCGGGGCGATCAGCTTGATCGTTTTCTCTTCGGATGAGCGTGGCCTGCGCAATGCCTCCGGGGAGATCGAGCTGCTCGCCAAGCGTGCGCGCACCATCGCCATCCTGCACCAAATCCCCTACGCCCTCGAATTCAGGGAAGGCGTCGTCCGCCTGCTGCCCTTCGCCCAAGCCGGTATTGTTGATAAAAAATCCTTGGGTAAAAAACAGCTCGCCCCTGAGCCCGTCCCCGGCGACCCCGGCGAAAACCGCCAATACAACCTCGCCAGCGGCGTTACCCTCACCATCCGTCACTGGAATTCGGACAAATGGCTCGGCACGGCTAAAGGCAGCGTCCAAGTCTGGCGCTTCGATCCGGACGGCCTCTGCGAACCGCTCTCCGTCCACCTCGCCCTCGGCAGAAGCTGGGCGGAAGACACGTTTCACCCGCTCACCGCCACCATCAGCGACAGCCAGATCGAACTCCGATGAGCCGCCATTTTCATCCTATCAACCGCGGCTTCCTGCTCCTCGAGATGGTGCTCGCGATAGCGGTATTCGGCATCGCCGCCACTGGCTTCGCCGTAGCCCTGCACAAAATGGGTGAGGCCGCCCAACTCGCCCAAAGCGAACTGCGCATTACCCGCATTCTCGACAGCGCCCTTGACGAAACGCTGTCACTCCCAGTGCTTGAGGAAGGCGTCACCAATTCCACCGTCGGCGAGACCGGCATTGAGCTGAATACGACCATCAAAATCCTTGACGACCTCCAAAACGAGGACGGCCAAGCGCTCACGGAAATGTATTCTATCCAAATCAACGCCAGGTGGTACGCCAATGGCTCGTGGCAACAACGCTCCGTCGATACCTGGCGCTACGGCCGCATGTACCAACCATGATCACCCACCCTGTCAGACCCCGGCGGCATGGTTTCACCTTGCTCGAACTCGTGCTGGCACTGGCCTTGCTCGCGATGATCGTCGGCATGGTCTTCGGCACCGCCCGCTCCTCGCTGGCGCTGGGCAATAACATCGTGCAGACTCAAAACGAGGAAATGCTCCACCAAGCGTTTTTCGAGCTTCTGAATCACCGCTTTTCCGCTCTGCCCGGCAACACCCGCTTCGATCTCAAGGTCCAGGATTCCGGCTCACACTACCTCTCGGACCTCACCCTCCAAAACGTCCCCCTCAGTTTCACTTGGGGCGGTCAAGCCCGAATCGCTAAGGCGGTCCAGCTCAGCACGGTGAAACGCCGTAGCGGCTATCTCGACATCGTGCTGAGATATTACGAGGACGAGGTGCTCCCGGACTCTGCCTCTTCCTTCAAGAGCACCTTGGACAACAAACCCTTCGCGGAAATCGTGCTGCTCACGGACGTCGCCTTTTTCGAGTGGCGGGTTCTCGACGGTCGCTCGATGGAGTGGCAATACGACTGGGATCTTCAGGGTCGGCTGCCACTGCAGGTCGAACTCACCATCGCTATCGGGGCTAAGGGCGAGGAAATCCGGCAGATTTTCTGGATTCCACCGAAGCAAAACCCCGAAATCATGAACCGCCAAATGATGCAGAACGGTGGCGCAGGTGGAGATCCGAACGGCGCGGGCGGCGGTCCTAACGGCGGTAACGGCGGCGCCATCCAAATCCCCCCCGTGAATATTAACAAAAAATGATTCCTTACCCCGCCAGCCCCCGTAAATCCCGTGGCGTCGCCCTCATGGCGGTGCTCTGGCTAATCGCGATTCTCGCCCTCGCCTGCATGGCCACGCTCCGGGTGATCTCCTTCGACATGGAACTGACCACCGCCAAAGTCCACGGCTCACGCGCCCGCCAAGTCGCGGAAATGGGCATCGCCATCGGCTCCAATCCCGCCGTCAAACGCTCCGACCCGATGCTTCACCATCTCGACGCCCAATCCAACGAGGGCTACGACGTCAAAGTCTTTTCCGAAGGCGGTCGCTTCAATCTTAACGCCATCATCCTCCGCGATGACAAGCCCCTGCTTAAGTCAATCTTCGTCAGTTGGGGCCTCTCCCCCGATGATGCCCAAATGGTGGTCGATTCACTCAAGGACTGGGTCGATGCCGATGACGACGAGGAGCTCAACGGTGCAGAAAAAAAATTCTACGAGAAGGAGGGCCGCATCAACCAGCCCTTCAACCGCCCGTTTTACGACATCAACGAAGCCAGCCTCGTCCGTGGCATGGAATTGGTCGAGGCCGTCCGCCCGGATTGGCGGAACTGGTTCACGATTTGGAGCAGCGGCACGCTCGATGTCAATGAAGCGCCCGCCGAACTCATCGCCGTCGCGGCCGAGGTCTCGGTGAGTCAGGCCGGTGTCATCCCCGAGACCGTTTGCGGCACGGATGGCCAGCGTGACACCGTGGATGACTCCCCACTACCAAACGCCGCCGCCGCCATGAAACTTTTGGGCATTGACATGCAAAGCCGTCCCGATATTGCCAAACGCTTCGGAGCCAATGACGCGACCACCCGTATCGAAAGCATCGGCACGGCGGAAGGCTCCAAACTTAAGATCACCGTCATCGTCCGCAACCGCACCGGCAAACCGACCCTCCTCGAACGCACTGAAGAAATCATCCCGTGAGTAAAACTACCGAAAACGTGCTTCTCGTCCCCGGTGAATCCGGTTGGGAAATCTGGACCGGCCCCACTGCCGCCACATTCACCCTCCACACCGCCACCACCATCGAGCGGGCTGGCGATCTCACCCAGCTTCCCGCTGGGGACCTTCTTCTGCTGTTCCCCGTCAAGGCCGTCACCGCCGTCCCCATGCGCGTGACCAGCGATGACGACAGCCTCTTCCCTGACCTCGCCGCCCTCCATGCCGAGCGCCTAGGTCTCCGCCCGGACCCCATGGCCGGCCAACTTACCGATGTCTTCGTCATCGCCCGCGAAGCGGAAAACACCGCCCTTGTCTCGGTCATGCTGCGCGCTCCCGGCGAGGGCGAGATGCCGCCGCGCGGGCCGAAAAGTTTCGATATTTCCGCCCGTGCCTACCCGCTCGCTGGTGACGCCCTAGCGGTCTGGAAAGAGTTTGGCCGCTGGGTTTTCTCCCTCTCCCATCAGGGCAATCTCGTCTATTGCCAAGCCACCTCCGTCACCTCGACCAGCCCCGATGCCTCGCTAGTGCGGGAAATCCGCCTCGCGCTCATGCAGCTCTCCATGCAGGGCCTGGAAATCGAGCCCACCCACATCGCGCTCTGGTCGGGATTGGAAAACATCAGTGCCGCCGCCCTGTCCGCCGCCTTCCGGGTGCCGCTTGTTGTCTCCCCCCGCCCCGCCCCCGTCCTACCGAATCCCCTGAGCAAACTCCTTCCCGCCGATGTCCGGGCCGCTCGCCGTGAGGCCCGCCGCCGCCAGAACATCGGCATCGGCATCGCCGCCACCGTCCTGATCTATCTTGGCATCATCGGCTGGTTCGGCTACGGTCTATGGCGCGACAGTTCAGAAACCAAAAAACTCCTCGCCCAAGCCCAAGCCGCCGCACCCAATGGAGCCGCCTACTCCGAGCACATGGCCAAGTGGGATGAACTCGCCCTCGCCCTCGACATCAACAACTCCCCGGTCGAAATCCTCAACCGCATCGCCGCCTGCATCCCGCCCCAGAGTGGTCTCCGCCTCCGCACCGCCGACATCAGCGCCACCGAGATCAAGCTCATGGGCGAGGCCCAGCAACTCCAAGCCGTCAACACCTTCAGCCTCAATCTCCATAAAAACACCGACCTCTCCCACTTCTCCTGGCAGACGACCGAGCCAAACCAATCGACCCGTGGCTGGGAATTTGTTTACAGCGCGGAAGTCCCCACCGCCGGTCAGCCCTGATTTTTCAAGTCACCGACAAATCCCAGTCATCACGGCTTTATTCGGTCAACAGTCTTACTCGCCTCCTTTCATTTTTCCAATTCTTCATGTCAGCCCGCGAAAAAAAACTCCTCCTCTTCTTCGCGCTTGCTGGCTTCGCAGTCCTGAATTTCCTCGCCTATAACTTCGCCGTCTCCAAGCGCGCCGAAGTGAATGCCCAACGCACCGAGGCCCGTGAGAAACTCCGCGTGGCCGTGGACTTCAGTGCGCGCCGCGTAGAAGTCACCGACCGGATGGATTGGCTCTCCCAGCACGAACCAGAACCCGCTGATAATCAGGACGTTCAGACCTCGCTCCAGCAACTCGCCGAAAGTGAGGCCAAAACCGCTGGCCTGACCATCAAGTCCCAAAAGCCCCTCCCCACCGACTCCACCTCTGGGAAATACTACCACCGCGCTAGACTCCAAATCACCGTCACGGGAACCGAGCAAGCACTTTATCAATGGTTTGACCACCTCAACGTGCCGGATGAATTCCGCATCTCCTCCCAAATCCGCCTCACTCCAGACACCACGGACGATACCAAGATCGACTGCACCGCGACCATCGAACAATGGTTCATACCCAAAACCTCCTAAACCAATCCCACCATGAAATTCCCGCTCTTCAGCCAGTTTCTTCTCGGTCTCGCCCTCATTGGTGTGGCCACTGCGGATTTGCCGAAAAAGGCTCCACCCGGCCGGTACAGCGGCCTCTGGAACAATTCTCCTTTCACCTCGAAACCGCCACCACCGCCTGACGCCCCAGAAAACAACATACTGGATGACTACTCACTCATCGGCATCGCACCCATCGGCGGCACCGGCTACCGGGTCACCATGATTAACAAAAAAAAGCCCGAGGACCGCATCACCGTGGACTCCGGCAGCACGAAAACCGACTTTAGAATCGTGGGCGTCACCCCCAAGCCCGGCAACCCTCTCGGCACGGTGGTGGCGATGACCTACCGCTCGATGCCCGGCACGGTGGCTTTCGACGAAAAACTTCTCACCATCGCCGCCTCCCCAGCCGCGCCCAAAGGCGCACCGCCCCAGCCCGGCCAACCGCCCCAACCACCGCAGCCCGTTCAGCCAGGCCAACCCAATTTGCCCGGTGGTCTCGCATCACGCCAGCCCCGGCCACGCATCGTCCCGCCGCCTACCCCGCAGGCCACCAAAATCCCACCCAGGCCCACCACCACTCAACCGGTCCAGCAAAATTCCCACTTCCAACGCCCGCAACATCACGGCAACTGATCCTTCAATTTGAAATACCCGCCTTTCTCCATGTCTTTCCATCGCTCCATCGCCTGCCTTCTGCTCGGCCTCGCCTCGCTCTCTGCCCAAGAACCAGAAGCGGTGGAACCCGCCCCTGCTGTTCCCGTCCCCGTTCCCGCCCCGCCCGTGCGCAAACCAGGCCCTCCCGGTCGCGTCCCGCCACCACCGGGCGTCCCCATCCCCGGCGCGGCCATAGGCCCCGCCGCTGGTGCACCCGTGGAGGAACAACCCGCCCGTATTCCCGGCGTCCCTCTGGGTAAGACCCCAATCACCACGGACATCAACCAACCCAAGCTCACCGGCACCGCCCTCGCCGGCCTCTACCGGGTTTACACCGGTCGCCGCGTGATCGTCTCCGCCGCCGCCGCCACCGCCGAGTTCTCCTTCGTCCAAGAAGCTACCCCCGCCGATCCACTCTCCTTTGCCGAGGCCGCAGAACTCCTGAAAAAGGCCGCAACCATCGAGAATTTCGTCTTTGTCCCGGATGAACAGGATCCGAACCTCGACATCCTAACGCTCTCCACCGGCGGTATCCGTCCCACCGGCCGCGGTCTAGCGGTTTACAACGAGAACAGCACCCTACCCGAGGGCGATGCCGTCATCTCCTACGTCATGACGCTCAGCTACATCAAGCCGGCCGAGGCCGTCAATACCTTCACCCAGATCATCGGCCAGTTCGGTGCCTATGGCTCGCTCGCCGCTGTCCCTAACGCCTCCGCCGTGGTCATCACGGAAAACACCTCCCTCATCCGTAGGCTCATCGAACTCAAAAAGGAAATCGACAAGCCCGGCTCCGTCTCAGGCACCCGTTTCATCAAGGTCCAATACGCCGACGTCACGGAAATCGCCACCACTCTCACGGATCTCCTTACCGCCCAACAATCCGCCCAAAAGACCGCTGGCATTCAACGCACTGACGGCGCACCACCGCCACCGGGTGGCAGTCCCGCCGCCGCCAACGGCCAACCCGGCAACGCCAGCAGCGGCGAAGATACCCCGGTCCAAATCATCCCCGATCCTCGCACCAACCGCATCTTCGCCATGGGCCGCCCCGTCGATCTACTCTTCGTCGAGGGCCTCGTCCGGGAGTTCGACGTAGAAACCAGCGAGAAAAATTTCCTCCGCCGGAAACTCCGCTTCCTCACGGTTTCGGATTTCCTTCCTATTGCCAGTGACGCCCTCACCCGGGCCTTCAGTTCTGGCGATTCCGCGGGCGGGGCCAGCAAACAGGGTGCCCCCGCTGGCGGTGCTGCACAGACTGGCGGCAGTCGTTCACAACCGAAGACAAACACGTCTGCCAGCCGCTCCACCGGAACTTCTACTGGTGCCAACTTCGGCAGCTCAGGCTCGTCTGGCAGTAGCTCCTTCGGTGGCGGCTCAAGCGGCTCAAGCGGTGGCTCAAGCGGCCACTCAAGCGCCGTCCTCAACGATCCAAATGCCAGCTCCGCACCACAGTCCGTCCTCGTGGGCCGCACCCTCCTCGTCGCAGATAACATCACCAATTCGATTGTCGTCCAAGGCCCACCCTCGGGCTTGGAAATCATCGAACGCCTGCTCGATCAGATCGACGTGAAACCCGACCAAATCATGGTCTCAACCGTCATTGGTCAACTCACTCTTTCTAACAGCCGAGAAACCGGGGTGAGCTATCTTTTCAATGACGGCACCAACAAGGGCGGCGCTGGCGCCGGACTCCCTACCATCTCGCCCATCACGCCACCGGTAGGAACTGTCGCAACGCCTATCACATTCCCCCAATTCGACCCAACCAGCCTCGCATCCTCTGGACTGCGGGCCTTCGGCACGGTGGGCAACCTCGGCATCTATCTCAAAGCCCTGCAAGACAAGTCGGATTTCACCGTGCTCTCACGCCCCAGCATTTTCACCTCTAACAACCAAAAAGGCACAATCTCCAGTGGCGAGCGCATTGCCATCCCCACCAGCAGCAATAGTTTCAACACCGGCGGGGCCAGCACCAATATCGAATACCAAGACGTCGTCCTGAAGCTCGAAGTGATCCCCTTGGTGAACTCCGACAATGAGATTACCATGCAGATTTCCCTGCTCGACGACGAACAAAACGGCACCCAAACCATCCAAGGCGCGGGCAGTAACGGGACGACCCTCACCGTGCCGAAAATTTCCACCCGTGAAATCCTCACCACCGCCACGGTCCCGAATGGCAATACCATCGTGCTCGGTGGCTTGATCGTTGGCAGCGATAACAAGGTCAAGAGCGGCATCCCCATCCTCAGCGACATCCCCTACCTTGGACGGCTTTTTTCCTCAACCATTGACAACAAGAACCGCTCCGAACTCATGGTCTTCATCCAGCCTTCGATCGTGAGAAATGAGCGCTCGCTTGATGCCGTCCAGTCCGAAATGGACGCCCGCTACCAAGGCTCCGGCAAGGTGCGTGCCTTTGCCGACGGCCCCGGTGTCCTGCCACCCGCCGGAGCGATCACACCCGTCGCGGACAAGGAAGCCTCTCACAGCTATAAAGGCGCTTATCATAGCCCGGCTGCTGCCAAGCCGGCTCCCGCCACCAGCACGATGAAGGACTCGATCCGCCCCGCCAACCGGCAATGACCGGGGTCGAAAAAAAATCTGATTTTTTTGAACACTGCGATTCCCGGAGGGTCAAACACAATCGAAGACCGTACGCAAGTTCGCGTTTTCATGTAAGGGTGAACAGCAGTTGTCAGCCTCATTAGCGGTCGCGAGTCAAATCGCGGGTGTGTTGAAGTTGTTCAGCTTGGTCGTCGGGGTGGGTGCCCCGGCGGCCTTTTTTTTGCCCATTTCCAGGGTACCAGCTACGCTTTCTCCTACTTCGGCAGCGCGATTTTTTCCCCGAGGTGGACCGGTCGGGTGTTGAGGAAATTCACGTCCAACCACATTTGCACCCTCGCCGCCACCTCGCGGATGCGGGTTTTCAGCCCGGCCTGAGCTTCGACATCGCGGGCATTAAACCCGTAGGCCTCCATCCCATTCGCCTCGGCAATGTAAATGGCCCGCTCGTTCTGAAAACGCTGACTGATGAGCAGAATGGAGTCCGCCCCGAAGATCTCCTTCGCCCGCACCACAGAATCGAAAGTCCGCAGCCCTGCATAATCGCACACGATGCGGTTTTCCGGAATCCCCCGTGCCACCAAATCCTGTTTCATCTTCTTCGGTTCATTGTAGTAGCGGCTGCGATTATCCCCGGAGACGATCAGGGTTTCGAGCTTGCCCGCCTGCCAAACTCTAACCGCCGCATCGATCCGATAGGTGAAATAGGGATTGTCGTTGCCGTTCACCCGGTCGGTCGTGCCAAACACCAAGCCCACTTTCATCTTGGGTACTGCGGTTACGTCATCAAACAAGCGGCCATGCGCCGCCCACATGGCGGTGGCATTCGCGTAAATCACCACCGCTGCCGCCACCACGCCCAGCACCAGCAACACGCCTAACAGGCGCCGAAACCAGCGCCGTGGCCCAGTCTTCGCCGCCCGCTTCATAAGCTCCGTGTGCCTTGCAGCTCCATCGACCGCCGTGGCCATTGAAGCAGGGATTTCACCGCATCCGCAAAACCGCCAGCAACGGGTTCTTCCGGCGCGATCACCCGTAGGCGGTTGGCGGTTTCCATGAATCGCACCTCGGAAAAGCGCCCGATCAACTCGCCGTCCACCTCCACCGGCACCTCACGATCCGCCCGGACGATGAATTCCTCGGTCTGGAAATAACTCGTCGAGGCCACTAGATCGATGCCGCCAAATGCCAAGCCACGCAACGAATCCAGCACCAAGCGATAACCCGCCTCCTTGTAAACAATCACATCCAGCTTCGAGTCATTGTTGCTCGCATTGCGGAAAACTTTGAACTGTCCGCCATACAGCGAGCCATTCCCCGCAAGCACCGCCACCCCCTCCTCGCGTCGCCCGTCCGCGCAGATAACCTCGATTTTTGGCGGCTTCTCGCCCAACACCTTCACCGCCGCGACCAGATAGGCCAGCGGACCTAACATTTTTTTTGCCTCCCACGTCGTCTCCTCGATCACCATCGCATCGAAGCCCACGCCCGCCATCTGGACAAAGGGGCAGCCATTCGCTTCAAATAAATCCACCTCACGCACGAAGCCGCTCTCGATCACCTGGAACGCCCGCTCCAGTGTGTCGAAGGGAATCCCCATTTCACGGGCGAAAACATTCATCGTCCCGACCGGCAGCACGCCTAACAACGTCGCCGATCCCGCCAAGCCGCTGACCACCTCGTTCAAGGTGCCATCCCCGCCCGCCGCGATCACCACCGGCTCGCCCTCTGAAGCGAAACGGAGCGCCAGATCCCGCGCCTCGCCCGCGTGATTCGTCGCAAACAACGCGAAGCGGTTCGCATGACTCATCAAAAATCGCAACACCCGCGCGCCCTTCTGGCTGCGGGCCTTGGGATTGAAAATTACCGGATACCGGTGCGGCCTCTCCATGCGCGGATACTTGACTCTGCCCACCGTCTCCGCAACCCGTTTTCATCCCAATGCCGCAATCACCTTGGCCACCGGCAGGCCCATCACGGTGTCGAAATCGCCGCGAATCTCACTGACAATCCGCTCGCCGTGCTCCTGGATACCATACGCACCCGCCTTGTCCAAGGGATTCACGAGGGAGAAATAGGCCGTGATCGCCTCCTCATCCAGTTCGTGGAAAACCACCTCGGTTAGATCATGAAATGAATTCCGCTCGCCACCCGGATAGATCACACAAACCCCGGTGCATACCTGATGGACTCGCCCGGCCAAGCGCCGCAACATGTCCCGAGCTTCTGCTAGATTCGTCGGTTTCCCCAACGGCTGCCCGTCAATGAAAACCAAAGTATCCGCGCCGATGACCACCGCCTCCGGGCGCAGCGCCGCCACGGCCTCCGCCTTCAACCCGGCATTCAGCTCGCACAAAACATCCGGCCCCAGCGCCGCGTCATGGATTTCCTCCGCCGGGGAAATTACCACCTCGAACATAATTCCCGCCCGCTCCAGCAACTCACGACGGCGCGGCGAGGATGAAGCAAGCACGATGGTCATGGCCTGCAATGACGGAAATCCGAACGGCGATCAAGTCCTTGATTTTGTTAGGAACTGATATTGGCTTTCCTTGCCGGGTCACCAGAATAGCATCCGATTCATCACACACCCATGAAAGCACTCGTCAAAGCCAATCCGGAACGCGGACTCTGGCTCCGGGACGTCTCCGAACCCGAGGTCGGCATCAACGACGTCCTCATCAAGGTCCACAAAACGGGCATTTGCGGCACGGACCTGCACATTTACAAATGGGACGCATGGGCCCGCAAAACCATCCCGGTGCCGATGGTGGTGGGGCATGAATTCGTGGGCGAGGTCGTGCGCGTCGGATCGAACGTAACGGACTTCCACCCCGGCGAAATCGTAAGCGCGGAAGGCCACGTCGTCTGCGGCCGCTGCCGCAACTGTCTCGCCGGCCGCCGCCACCTGTGCAAAGACACGGTCGGCATCGGCGTCAACCGGCCCGGCGCATTCGCCGAATACATCAGTGTGCCGATGACCAATGTCTGGCATCATCGCGAGGGAATTGATGAGGAGGTGGCGTCAATTTTTGACCCCTTCGGCAATGCCGTGCACACCGCCTTGGCGTTTGAATGCCTTGGCGAGGACGTCTTGATCACTGGCGCAGGGCCGATCGGCATTATGGCCATCCCGGTGGTGAAACATGCTGGTGCCCGCCATGTGGTGATCACTGACGTCAACGAATACCGTCTGGATCTCGCCCGCAAGATGGGTGCCACTGTGGCACTTGACGTGCGCACGGGCAGCATCGCCGACGTGCAACAACAACTCGGCATGAAGGAAGGCTTCGACGTCGGGCTGGAAATGAGCGGCAACCCGCAGGCCTTCGCGGGGATGATCTCAAGCATGTGCCACGGCGGAAAAATCGCCATGCTCGGAATCCCCAGCGAACCAATTTCTATCGACTGGAACACGGTCATTTTCAACATGCTCACGATCAAGGGAATTTATGGCCGGGAAATGTATGAAACCTGGTATCAAATGAGCGTGATGCTGGACAGCGGACTCGACATCCGGCCTGTCATCACCCACCGCTTTCACTACACCGAATTCGAACAAGGTTTCGCCGCCATGGAGTCAGGAAATTGCGGCAAAGTCGTGTTAGACTGGACCACATGAATCCTATGAACGCCGATTTTAAGAACCATCTTCAGCAGCAGTTAGAAGCCATTCGCACGGCTGGCACCTACAAGCACGAGCGCCGCATCACCACGCCCCAGGGCACGATGGTCGCCGCGAATGGCGGTGGCCCTGTGATCAATCTCTGTGCGAACAATTATCTCGGACTTGCCCAGGACACGAGCGTGCGGGAGGCCGCGCACCAGGCGCTCGATGAGTGGGGCTTCGGCCTCGCCAGCGTCCGTTTCATCTGCGGCACCCAGACCATCCACCAGGATTTGGAATCTGCCTTGAGCCAATTTCTTGGAACGGAAGACACCATCCTCTACTCGTCCTGTTTCGATGCAAACGGCGGATTGTTTGAAACCATCCTCGGTCCCGAAGACGCAGTGATCAGCGATGCGCTCAACCATGCCTCGATCATCGACGGCATCCGCCTCTGCAAGGCCATGCGTTTCCGCTATGAAAATCGCGACATGGCCGATCTCGAGACCAAACTGCGTGAGGCGGACGCCGCCGGTGCACGCTTCAAGCTCATCGCCACCGACGGCGTTTTCTCCATGGATGGAACCATCGCGCCACTGGCCGAAATCTGCGCGTTGGCGGACCGATACAACGCCATGGTGATGGTGGACGACTCACACGCGGTCGGCTTCATGGGCGCAAGTGGCCGTGGGACGCACGAGCACTGCGGCGTGATGGAGCGGGTGGACGTGATCACCGGCACACTGGGCAAGGCCCTTGGCGGTGCCAGCGGCGGCTACACCAGCGGTCGCAAGGAGATCATCGAGCTGCTGCGCCAGCGTTCACGGCCCTATCTATTTTCCAACACCCTTGCGCCCGTGATCACCGGTGCCTCGCTCCGGGTGCTCGAGCTGCTTTCCTCATCCAGCGACCGCCGCGACCGACTGATGGAAAATGCCCGCTTTTTCCGCGAGGCCATGACCCGCGAGGGCTTCGACCTGTTAGCTGGCGAACACCCGATCGTGCCAATCATGATCGGCGACGCGATCCAGGCGGCCCGGTTTGCCGAGGCGATGCTCAAACACGGCGTCTATGTCGTCGCCTTCAGCTATCCGGTGGTACCACAAGGGAAAGCCCGCATCCGCACCCAAATCAGCGCCGCCCACACCCGCGACGAACTTGAACGCGCCGTTGCCGCCTTCACCACAGCCCGCGACGAGCTGGCTGCGGACTGACGGGAACCCTTGCGGCGATTCAAACCTTAGTTTTCGCTACTTACAACGGCTCTTATTCTCGAATCACCTGCATTAAAAACGTTCACTACAATTCTAAAAACTGAGGGTAATGTTGCCGCCGAAAATTACCCCCAGCGATTGGTATCATGTAGCTCGGAATTTCTTCCACCACCCGATCAAGCAAAATAGAATCACAGAAGGGACGATCCAATATAACCATTGCGCCTTGGGAGTAGTGAAAAAATGTGATGACCTGCCGCCAGTCCGGGTTATGGGATTTTTTTGACCTTGAAAATCTGACTTTACCGCTCCCGGTTCTGGATCACGTTCACGATAGTCGAGTTGCTGAAGTAATATTTCCTTCGCTAACCATGCGCTGCAGCGAACAGGCTCCGCAGTCACGGCACCTGCGGCAGAACACCGCCACCTTTCCGCCCTCCGGCAGGTGCCGCGCCCGCTCCGCCTGTCGCTGAGCTTGGGGTCGTTAGGGCGATTCGCACGCCTGCATCGATAAGAGAATCATCCTACGATACCCATATCGATATGGATACCGTCACTCTTTCACCCGAATTTCAGGTCGTCATTCCTCAGGCTATTCGGGAGGCTCTGCATCTCACGGCGGGCGAGAAGCTCCGGGTTTTGCGCTACGGCGACAGAGTAGAATTCATTCCCGTTCGCCCGATTCAGCAGATGCGCGGCTTCCTCCGCGGCATGGACACGACCATCGAACGGGAGGATGACCGGCTGTGAGCACCGCCAACGTCGTCGATTCGTCCGGCTGGCTCGAATACTTCACGGACAGTGACCGTGCGCCGTTGTTCGCAGCCGCCATTGAGGACGCCGAGAATCTTTTCGTGCCGGTCATTTCCATTTACGAGGTCTTCAAGAAGGTTCTGCGGGAGCGCGGTGAGGAAGACGCGCTCCAAGTCGCCAGTATGACGCAAGGTGGCCAGCTTATCGATCTCGACTGCGCGCTGGCATTGGAGGCTGCGCGCCAGCCGCTGCCACTCGCAGACAGCATCATTTACGCGACGGCGATGCGCCACGAAGCGACTCTCTGGACACAGGACGAGCACTTCAAAGACTTTCCCAATGTGCGTTATTTCCCAAAGCAACCAACGGCTAACCATGTGCTGCAGCGAACTGCTCCGTGCGTCACGGCACCTGCTTCCCCCGCCGCCTTTCCACCCACGAATTCAACGAATTCAAAGTGACAGCCAAAATGTAGTATGTCATCCTTACCTTGTTTCATCTTTGAATTTGAAAAATCTAGGCCCGACCCCAGAGATTCGACCCCAGAGATGTAACAGTTTAGCTGATTTCGGCAGATTCTTTCCCACTCAATCAACGATTTTTTGAATTTCCTTACATTATTTGCTTTTCAATTATCAATTACAGGCGCATCTATACGCCCGTAACTTTCCATTTAAAATCCATGGCAAT
>JANXMQ010000016.1 GCA_025354565.1 Akkermansiaceae bacterium | reverse complement strand
CCCGAAGGCTAACATTCCAAGAGGTCTAGAACCAGCCCGGCCAAATCGAAGCTCCCGATCTGGCAAGTACCTTCACGCCCAAATCCAGCCTTAAAAAATAATCAAAAAAACACCTTGTTTCGATCTGATACTACTGACCCCAAAGATTCTCCGATGGCATCAACACTTGCCCATTGGAGGGCGGGCCGAATCAACTCGTCGATGAGGGATTTCACCCGCGCCATGACTGCGGGTTCCTTCGCTCGTTAGAAAAAGGGTTCGACGATCCTTCGATACTCGGTGTGCTCTGGCGGATTCGTTTCGATGGGAAGCTGCCGCACCGAGCGGACAGCTTCCTCAGAGGGAATCGGCACGCGAAATGGCGCATCGGAGCTGAACGTCTGCCAATCCTTCGCAGCCTTGCGGATCTCGGGATGACGCAGGATCATGGGCAGGCGTTTGCCTTGAAATGGACATTCGAGAACACCGCTGTCCTGCCGGGCTTGGCGGAAGGGATCGCTCGGTGTTTGCGATTCGGAAAGGGACATGCCAGGCGAGCTTTCGTCGGTTCGCCGCATCCTGCAAGCCCCCTCTTGACGCAGGAAAGATGACTGTAATTAAAAAACTGCCGAACTGAATCTCACTGCTCTTTCTCTTCAATCCGCAGGACGGCTTCGAGGGCTTTCACGCGCTTGGTGAGTTTGGGTAAGCCTCGGATGTGGGCTTGCAGTTTCATCTCATCGCGCAGCGGTTGGGCGGGCTTGCCGCCGTAGGCCATGCCGCCGGGCAGATTGCGAGTGACGCCAGAGCGACCGCCGACCATGGCTTTTGAGCCGATGGTGATGTGGCCGGCCGTGCCGACCTGGCCGGCGATGGTGACGTGGTCGCCAATGTGGCAACTGCCGGAGATGCCGGTTAGGGCGACGATGAGGCAGTGTTTACCAATGGTGACGTTGTGGCCTATTTGGACGAGATTGTCGATCTTCGTGCCTTCGCCGATGAGGGTTTTGCCGAAGCGGGCGCGGTCGATGGTGGTGTTGGCGCCGATTTCCACATCGGAGGCGATTTCCACAATCCCGACTTGGTCGATTTTGACGTGCATGCCACCTGAAAATTCGTATCCGAAGCCATCGGAGCCGATGATGACACCGGGCTGGAGCATGACGCGATCACCCAGCACGCAGCGTTCCCGGACGGTGACGTTGGCCATGATTCGGCAATCTTTACCGATGACTACGTCCTCGCTGATTACACAGTTAGGCCCGATGTCCGAGCCATCGCCGATGACCGCGCCAGCCAATACGACCGCGCCGGCATTCACCCGGACTTTCGCGGGATCAAGCGTGACGCTGGGATCAACAAAGGCCCGTGGATGGATGCCGGGCATGAAGGCGCGGGTGGCGGCGGCGAAATGGCGAACGACCACCGAGAAGGCGAGCGTGGGATTTTCCACGGCGATGAGCGCGGTGCCTTCCGGTCCGTCCGTCACTCCGCGCGAGACGATGACGGCAGCGGCTTGGGTTTGGAGAAATTGGCCGTGATATTTCTCATTGCCGAGGAAACTCACGTCATGCGGACCCGCTGCGTCGAGCGCGGCCATGCCTTTCAATGACAAATCGAGCCCGCCCCGGATGATGTCACCATCGACCCAACGGGCGAGCTCGGAAAGCGTGAGGGCGAAAGCCAACTCGGGAGTGGTAGGGGATTTTTCCGGCGGATCAGTTTTCGCCGGGAGCAGCCGGAGGTGTTGGGACTGGGATTTCCGGTTTTGGATCGCCAGCGGCAGGCAGCGATTCGGCAGGGGCATCCTTGTTGAGGTCCTTCAGCAGGCCGGCGGTGATGTCGGTGGCGTCCTTGGTATAGAGGAGGAAGGGGACTTGCGAGGTGCTGAGGCCGGACTTGTCGAACACGTAGTCGTAGTTATCGACCTTGGCTTTTTCTTCGACGAGCTTGCGGATTTCCTCGAGGATGCCCTTCATGCGCTGGACCATTTTCTCGTTGAGCGCCTGGTTCCGGCGTTGGAGGAATTCGCGGCGCTCGCGATCAAGGGCGATGCCTTCCTGCTGCTGCATCTGCCACTCCTTGAAGAGCGTTTGTTTTTTGGAATCGTTGAGGGCGGGGTCTTCAAGCTGTTTGCGGAGTTTCGCGAGATTTTCCTCAAGTTCACGGATGCGAGCGAGGCGTTCGTTGTTGTCTTTCTGGATGCGGGCGCGCTCGACATTGATCTGCTTTTGCGCCTCGTTGGTGCGGTAGTATTGCTTGAAAAGCTCCTGCATATCGACGGTGGCGATGTTGAGCTTGCCATCTGCGGCGACGGCCATGGTGGCAAAAGAAGCCGCGAGAGCCACGGCGAAGAAACGACGGATTAGGGACATAGGGTAGTTAAGTTGGGGTTCCAAAAACGGATTACGGAAGTGAGCATGGCTAAAATTTCCACCCCGTCAACGCTCATCCGGCATTGTTCGCGTGAGAAGAAAACGGGCTATTTCAGCAATTTCAAGAGACAAGATTGCGCTTGGGCGGCTTTTAAGCGACAAGAAGTCGCCACCCATGACCCAGCTTTTGATCGAACCCGCCCGTCGCACCGGATGCGAGGACATTCCCGCACTCACCGAAGTCTTGCGGGCCGCAGCCCAGCGCCAACGCTCACCCATCGACGACGTGCTCGATGCGGCGGTGGTCGATGAGGAAAAATACCTGCGCGAACTTGCCCATGATCTCGGGATCGAGTGGCTCGACAGCATTCCAATGGCCGAAGTCCCGTTGCCCTTGCGCGAGGCGTGTGGCCCGCGGCTGGCCCTGCGCCACCGCTTGTTGCCCGTCGCCATTGAGGGCGAGGGCGATCACAAACGTCTGAAGCTCGCCACTTTTGATCCATTTAACCTAATCGCCCGCCAAGCTGCGGCACAGGAAATTTCCCTGCCCATCGACTGGTGCATGGCCTCCCGCAAGCGCCTACACGATGCCCTTCGCCGCCTCTACGGCGTGGGTGCCGACACGTTCGAGCAAATTCTGGAGGGCCGCGATTTCGACTACGACCACCTCGAAAGTGGTGAGGATGAGGCCAACGTGATCGACCAAGACGATGACGAGGAAGCCTCCGTCGTCAAGTTCGTGAACCAAATCATCCGCGAGGCGCTCGACCAGCGTGCGACGGACATTCACGTCGAGCCACTCAGCACGAATCTCCGCATCCGCTACCGCATCGACGGACGCCTGATCGAGATTGCCGTGCCGGAAAATATCAAGGCGCTGCAAAGCTCCGTGATCGCCCGTTTGAAAATCATGGCCCGCCTCGACATCGCCGAGCGCCGCGTGCCGCAGGATGGTCGGATCAACCTCCAGTTCGAGGGGGCGACCATCGACGTACGCGTGGCCACCGTCCCCACCGTCGAGGGCGAGAGCGTTTCCCTGCGGCTTCTCAACCAGGAAAAATTCAACATCGCCAAGCTCGGCATGGAGCCGTTCGTGTTGAAAAAAATCGAGTCGCTGCTCCACCTGCCCAACGGTATCATCCTCATCACCGGCCCGACCGGTTCGGGAAAATCGACCAGCCTTTACTCCTTCCTAACTGAAGTGAACCACCCGGAGCGGCGCATCGTCACGGTTGAGGACCCGGTGGAAAACAAGCTCACCGGCGTCATGCAGATCGCCGTGAAAAACGAGATCGGCCTGACCTTCGCGACCGCGCTGCGCTCCATCCTCCGCGCCGATCCTAACATCGTGATGATCGGGGAAATCCGCGACCTTGAGACAGCGGAAATCGCCATCCGCGCCTCGCTAACAGGTCACTTGGTGTTCTCCACGCTTCACACCAACGACGCCATGGGTGGCATCAGCCGGCTCATCGACATGGGCGTGGAACCTTTCCTCGTTTCCGCCGCCGTCCGCGCCTTCCTCGCCCAACGTCTAGTTAGAAAACTCTGTATTCATTGCAAAACTCTGCGCGAGATTTCCGAACAGGATCGTCACGATCTTGGCATCCCACTGCACATTCCCGGCCAAGTGTATGCACCGAAAGGCTGCGACCGCTGCCGCATGACCGGCTTCTCCGGGCGACTTGCTATTTACGAAATCATCCTCCTCACCCAGCCGATGCAAGAACTCGTCGCCCACCGCGCCCAAGCCGTGGAACTCCGCGTCCAAGCCGTCCGCGATGGCTACATCCCGATGCGCGAATACGGCTGGCACAAGGTGATGAAAGGCGAGACCACGATTGAGGAAGTCATCTCCGTTACCTCCTCCGACATTGGAGGAGGGGAATGAATTCTTGGTTTCGAGGAGCAGACAGAGTAGATTACCATCATGAAAGCTGAATTTACCGCACTCATTGAACCGGATCCCACAGGAGGCTACTGGGCGATTTGTCCGGAGGTGCCCGGCGCGAATGGCCAAGGCGAAACACTCGAAGAAACGCGCCAAAGCCTGAAGGACGCAATCGAGCTTCTGATGGAAGATCGGACCGCCGATATTCTGCGGGGCCTTCCCGACAATGTCATTCGAGAAAAAGTTTGTATCGGATGAAGCGCCGCGATCTCGAACAGAAACTCCGAGTTGCAGGTTGTTACCTGAAACGCGAGGGTGCTGCCCACTCGATATGGATAAACCCAAAGACAGGAGTCACCGAAACAGTTCCACGACATAATGAAATCAAAGAAAACCTCGCCCGCAAAATCCTGAAAAGCCTCATCGCTGACTGAGCATTCCATCTACTCCCTCCTCCATGCCCATCTTCGCCTACAAAGCACTGTCTGCCAACGGCTCCGTCTCGACCGGAGAAATTGACGCTGCGGATCGTCCCGAAGCGCTGCGAGTCCTTGATAAAAAGGGCCTGCAACCGGTCAATCTCAAGGAAACCGCGCCCTCTGCGACGCGCAAAGCCAGCGCTACGGCCAAGCCAAAAACCGGGGAGGACAACCGCGTTAACAAAACCAAAACCGAGACCAAGGAAACACCGATTCCCGATGGCCCGATCAAGTTGAAACGTCAGGAAGTCGTGCTCTTCACCGAGGAACTATCCGACATGCTCAGCGCCGGACTTCAGTTAGAACCCGCGCTCAAGTCGATGGAAAATCGCCAGGAACTCGGCAACCTCAAGGCGGTTTCCTTCAAGATCCGCCAGATTGTTAGAGATGGGGTGAACTTCTCGGTCGCCCTGAAAAAAGTCAGCCCCAGCTTCGGCCCGCTTTACTGCTCGCTGGCCGCCGCTGGTGAGGCCTCCGGCGCGCTCGATGACATCCTCAAGCGTCAGGCCCACTACCTCAAGACTCTCGCCGAGCTGCAAACCCGCCTCATCCTCGCGATGATCTATCCGGCCTTCCTCGTGGTCGCCGGCATCGGGGTTTCCATCGTCTTCGTCACCGTCCTGATCCCTCAACTAACAGCCCTGATCCAAAGCACGCCAGGCGGGAAAATCCCTCTCGGTGCCGCCATTCTCATTTGGACTGCCGCCTTCCTGAAAAAATGGTGGATTGTGCTCGTCCTCACGATTTTTGCGGCCGCGATTTTCCTCAAAGCGTGGAAAGACAACGACGCGAACAAACCCGCTTGGGACCGGATCAAACTCAAGATTCCACTCATCGGCCCGGTCATCACCAGCCGCTTCTACGTTCAGTTCCTCGAAACCATGGCCAACCTCGTTGGCAACGGTTTGCCCTTGCTGCGCGCCCTCGAACTCTCCCGCGACGCCACCCAAAACCGCGGACTCCGTGGGGAGTTAGATAAAGTCATCGCCCAGGTCGGCGATGGCCGGTCGTTTTCCAAAGCACTCATCCGCAACGGAGCTTTCCCGCCACTGCTCATCGACATGATTTCCGTGGGTGAGCAAACCGGCAAAATCGACCAATCCCTGCGCCGAGCCGCCGAGCGCTATGACAAGGAGCTGGATAAGAGTCTCCAAAAGATCATGGCCCTTATCATGCCGGTGGTGCTCATCATTATGGCTGGTCTGATCGGCACCATGGCCTATCTGATGATTACCGCCATCTTCCAGACGATTTCTAACTTGCACTGACGCGACACTCAGCCCGTCACCATCGTGCGGAATGTTAGATTAATCCTTGGAAATTTGATCTTCTTCGATTTCGGCACGCAATGCAGCCAATGACTTTGCGTCGCATCCCTCATCACCAGCAGACTGCCGCTCTCCAAAATCACGGACACCGCCAGCTCCGGCTGCCGCTTGTGCTTCAGGCGAAACTCCCGCTCCGCACCCAAGCTAACAGATGCGATGGTGGAATTTTTCCCCAATGATTTTTCATCGTCGCTGTGCCACGCCATGCCCTCGTTGCCGTCGTGGTAGAGATTCAGCAGGCAGGAATTGAAGACGGTGCTAGTTAGATTGCCCACGAGATCCCTCAATGTGGCCAGCTCCGGCGTCCACGCCAGCGCCTGTTTCGTGGTGCCCGAGTAGGTATAGGAAAAATCCGAATCTCCATACCATGCCACCTTCCTCGCGGTGACGATGTGTTTGCCAAAGATTACCGCCTCATCGTGCTTCCACGGAATTTCCGTTAGCAAAATGTTATAATAGCGGGCGGTCTCCGCCGGACTGAGGATTGGCCCGAAGTAATTCACCGTGCCGTCGCACGGCAGCAGATTCGCGGCGGGATCGTTGCCAAAGAGATCGGAAGCTTGCGTTTTCATTTCGATGTCGGGTGTGACGCGCCCTCGCGGGCGAGTAAGGCGCGTTTGCGTTCCACGCCCCACCGATAGCCTGATAGATTGCCGTCGGTCCGTACCACTCGATGGCAGGGAATCGCGATGGCAATTAGGTTTGCGCCACACGCTCCGGCGACGGCGCGCACGGACTTCGGGCTGCCGATTTTGTGTGCAACTTCCGCATAGCTCAGAGTCGAGCCAGCGGGAATTTCGCGCAGCGCCTGCCAGACCCGTTGTTGAAATGCAGTGCCTCTAACATCGAGTGGCAGATCAAATCCGAGTTGTGGCTGCTCGACCAATCCGACGATTTTTGCGACGAGGTTCTCATAATTTTCATCGGCCCCGAGAAGCTTGGCCTTGGGGAAACGGTGCTGCAATTCGGCAACCAACACCTCAGGACTTTCATCGAGCATGATGCAACAAACGCCGATTTCCGAGGAGGCGACCAGGATCGCGCCGAGCGAGCACTCGCCCACCGCGAAGCGGATCACCTCGCCCTTGCCACCCGACCGGAAATGCTGCGGGGCCATGCCTAACATATCTTCGGCGGCAGCGTAAAAACGACCGCTGGAATTAAACCCCGCCTGATAGATCGCTTCGGTGACGGTGTCGCATTTCGGCAGGCCATCACGCAAGCGCCTGGCGCGACAAGCGGTCGCGTAAGCCTTGGGCGTGACGCCGGTCAGTTGCTTGAAAACCCGGTGGAAATGGTAGGGACTGAGGCCGGCCGCTTTTGCGAGATCGCCCAGCGGCGGCGTTTCCTCCGGAGTTTCAAGCATCCGGCAGGCGACCGTGATGGCGGCGGCATGTTTTGAAATTTTGGGCGTGGCGGTCATGAACGGCAGCACCCTAGCGCAACTTTCCCGCCCTGAAACTCCGGTTCTTGCGATTTTTATGCAATCGGCAAGCGCAGTACGAAACACGCTCCGTGCTTGGCATCCACGCACTCAAGTCCGCCGCCGAGCGACTTGGCAAGACGGCGGGACAGCGCGAGTCCCAGCCCCACGCCAGGCCGACTTTCGGCGGCTTCTCGGGCGGATTTGTGGAAGGCCCGGAAAATCCGCCCATGTTCGGAAATCGGAATCCCAGGCCCGTGATCGATGACGATGATTTCCACCATCCGTCCATTAGTTAGAGTGGTAATCTCAACCTTTGGGGGCTCGCCACCGGTTGCGTATTTTGCCGCGTTGTCGATGAGGTTGAACAAGATGTGCTCCACAGCGGCGCTGTCCACGCGGACTCGGACCGTGCTGGCGCTGTCCATTTCCAAATCCATGCCGGCGGTGGCGAGTCGGGCGGCGAGACGCTCGCGCATCGGCTCCAACAGATCATGCAGTGTGGTTTCGCGCACGACCGAGCGTGCGCTGCCACGCTCGATCTTGGAGAACGACAGCACGTTCTCGACGAGGTGCGAGAGTCGGTCCGCCTCGCGTGACAACACGCGCAGGTAGTCGCCACGTCTTTCCGGTTTCACCACGCCGCTTTCCAACATGTCCGAGTAGAGGCGAAAGGTGGTGAGCGGCGTGCGAAGCTCGTGGGTGACGGCGGAAACGAACGATGCCCGCCGCTCGCTGAGACGCATCACGCCGTGGACAAGGAAGGATGTTGTTAGAAGTGCGAGCAGGACTGCGGCCCAACCGACGATTAGCGGACCGTTCGGATGTGAGGCTGCGGCATGCGGCAGTTCGTTGCGTTGGAGGTGAAAGGGAAATGAAACCAGCGCGAGAGGGTCATCGGCGGGGGAATTTAAAATGGCGGTGAGCTCGGAGGCGGGCAACAGATCTTTCACCTCCGCCAGCAGTCGTTGCTTGAGCAGTTCCTGATCCAGCCACACGCCTTGCACCCGTTTTTCAGCGACGTCGGAAACCATTGCGGTGAGTTGCCGGAGAAGAAACAAGTCCCCGCCGACCCATACCGCACGCATGGTCGCAAGGTCGGTGAGTTGCTCGGTGGGTGAGGCATCGAGGGTTTGATTCAGGTCCACTTGCGCCGAATTATTCACCGTGTCCTCCACGGTCTTGGCCCGCTGGGCGCGCTCGGCGTTGTTGAAGTTAGTTTGATAGCCGCTATCGTTGCGGGCTTCCGGCCCCCCTTTCTGCTGACGGATGTTGGCGTAGTTGCCTTTTGATAGAACTGCGTCCTTCGGTACCGATTGCCATGCGTTTTCGCCCGCTACGGCGGCACAGGTGAGCAGCGACCATTCATTGCCGGGCAGTGGATTGGTGTTGAGTAATTTTCTCAAGCTCTCGAAGTTTTTGCGCCGTGCGAGGCCTTCGGGCGACGTGAGTTTGCCAAACTGGCGGACCTCGAAATGCAATTTCACGCTCGCATCATTGTTGCTTAAAAAGGCGTCCGCATTTGTCTCATAATCCGCGGACGGGTGGCGGTTTTCACCAAGGACGATGGCCGCACCCGCTGCGTCGATCCGCCAGAGAGCAAGCCGGGTCCGCTCTTCCAGATCGGCGCGGGACTCGGCTTCCGCACGTTCTTGTTCCGCGGCAAGGACGCCGCGCGTGAGCCAGGTCATAGCACCTAACACCATCGCGCCGCAGAGTGCGAGGGTCGCCCAGATCAGCAGGCTGCGGGTGAGTTTCATGGCTCAAGGAGCGTGGGCATCCTACCCACCTGCCGGGTTGGATGGTGAAATCTCGTGGGCAAGATGCCCACACTCCTTGAAATGGCTGCGCGATAATTTCATGGTGTCCATCGGTAGCCCTTGCCGCGCACAGTTGCGAGTAGGGATTGATCCTTATCACCGAGTTTTGTGCGCAAGTGCATGATGTGCATGTCGATCGTCCGGGTCTCGGTGCGGTCGGGATCGAGCCCCCAGAGATTGCGAAGGATTTCCTCGCGACTGACGATCCGGCCCTGGGAATCCAGCAGATAGCGCAACAAGTCGGCCTCTCGTTCGGATAGTTCCTCGCGGCGGCCAGCGGTGAAATGGATCACGCGCTCTTTAAAATCCACGGTCCCGCCGGGCAGCGGGCGTAGGTCGGCGGGAGCGGCCCGCTCGCAGGTGCGGCGCAGCACGGCATCGACGCGGGCGAGCAGTTCCTTCATGCTGAAGGGCTTCACCACGTAATCGTCAGCGCCAGTGGTGAGGCCGCGGACACGGTCGTTTTCCTCACCACGCGCGGACAGGATGATCACGGCTTGGCCGGGGCGTTTGCGTTTCAGGGCTTCGAGAATTTGAAATCCCGAAGGACCGGGCATCACCAGATCCAGCAGCAGCAGCCGATAGTTTGCCTTCAGCGCCAGCTCCATGCCGACGTGGCCGTCCGCCGCTTCCAAAGTACGATAACCGGCGTACTCCAGGACATCCACGATTCCCCGGCGGACAGCGGGATCGTCTTCGATGACGAGGATGGTGATTTCGGACACGGGATTGAGAATGGCTGGGAGTTTTCGCGAAAGCGAGCGGAGATGGTGGTTGCGGCGTCTCGCCGCAACGAATGCCTATTTTACAGCGCTGCCTTCAAAGGGGATTTTCGTCGTTTTCACATCCAACAGCGGGCCGAGCTCGCGGACGTTTTTGTAACCGTAGGCGTAAAGATTGATGAAGGTCTGGATGTTCAATGCGACCGGGGCGGACTTGCGAGCCAGATTGATCGGCTCGTTATCGAAGTTGTTATTGCAGTAAATCAGGATGCGCGTGGTGTTATCCGGGATGAGTTTTTTCAAGGCCTCTGCCGTGAAATCGGTAAATGCCAGATGCCGCGCGCCTTTCACGTGGATCGCGTCAAATTTGTCCTGACTGCGGGCATCGAGGACCACGGTGCCGGATTCTGCAGCCATGGTGATGAATTCCTTCTCGCTAATACGGTTCTTCGCGCGGACGGGTCCAAGTTCCTGGGTGAGCTTCGCAAAGCGGGCATACTGGATGGCGGGATTTTTGAGGTCTTCGGCAGATAGTGGAAATCCGGCCAGCAAGGCGGTGATGAGGATGAGTTGGTTTTTCATGACGCGTTCTTTATATCCGCGATCCGGCGCGCCGTCCGTAAAGGCCCGGTAAATTATCACTCCTCACGCAACCGTTGCCGGGGGGCGGTTTCTCGTTTATATCCCGCATGGAAATGAATTCGACCGCCCCGCTGCACTACTGCCCCGACCCGCTGCACTACTCCCGCCGGCCCACCCGCGAGGTGATGGTTGGGAACGTCGGCGTCGGCGGCAACAACCCGATCCGCGTGCAGTCGATGATCACGTCCGACACCCGCGACACCCCGGCCTGCGTGGCGGAAGTGCTCGGGTTGGCGGCGGCCGGTTGTGAGATTGTGCGGATCACCGCGCAGACAAAAATCTATGCGGCGAACTTGGAAAACATCGCCCGCGAGGTGCGCGCCGCCGGGTGCCAGGTGCCGCTCGTCGCAGACATCCATTTCAAACCCGACGCCGCGCTCGAAGCCGCGAAGTGGGTGGAAAAAGTCCGGGTGAATCCGGGAAATTTCGTGGACAAGAAAAAATTCGAGATCCGTGAATACAGCGACTCGCAATACGCGGAGGAGCTTGAGCGCATCCGTGCGGAATTCACGCCGTTAGTGCTTCTATGTAAAGACCTCGGCAGGGCAATGCGAATCGGCACCAATCACGGTTCACTGTCCGACCGGATCATGAATCGCTATGGCGACACACCGCTCGGAATGTGTGAGAGTGCGCTGGAATTTGCACGACTGGCGCGGGAGAATGATTATCACAATTTCGTGTTTTCGATGAAGGCATCAAACCCGAAAGTGATGATCGAAGCCTACCGTCTGTTAGTCGCTCGCCTCGATGCGGAGGGCGCTGATTGGAACTATCCGATCCACCTTGGCGTGACCGAGGCTGGTGATGGCGAGGATGGCCGGATCAAGAGCGCCATCGGCATCGGCTCGTTGTTAGCCGATGGTATTGGCGACACGATCCGCGTTTCACTAACAGAAGACGCGATCTATGAAATCCCCGTCGCGCAGGCATTGGCCGCCCCCTTCAACGAGCGCAGCGCCGTTGTTGGAAGTGGCTGGGACATCCTGTCCCAGTCGGCATTCAACACCCTCGCCCACACCATCCGCCCGGATTGGTCGAAACTCGAAAAGCGCACTTCCACCTACCTCCCCCACTGGCGGATTTCAGGTGCGACCTACGCCGTCACCTTCCGCACCAAAGACTCGCTGCCCGCCACCGTGCTCAAGGAATACGAGCGGCAAAAATCCATCCTTCTCGAAGGGCTTGACTGCGGGAAACAACTCCGCGAAGAAATCCGTAAGCTCACGGAAACCTTGCTCGAGCCCGCCCTGCACGCAGCGGAGGCTCCTCGCCCGTTGGCCGACGCCACAATCGCCGCCATGGTGGTGGGCGCGTTGAAACACTTTGACCGCGACCGCTATGACCTGCTGGCATGGTCGGTCATGCCAAACCACATCCATGTCCTGCTCACACCGCGCGAAGGACATGAACTGGAAAAAATCATCCAGTCATGGAAGACGCACTCGGCCACGCAGGCGAACCGGATGCTCGGAAAATCTGGAACGTTCTGGCAGGAGGAATATTATGACCACATCGTCCGGGATGGGGAGGATTTGAAGCATCAGGTGGATTATATCCTCGCGAATCCGCAGAAGGGGCGGGCCTCTGGAGAATGGACGGGGAGTTGTTTTGGGCTGGGACTGGAAGTCCCAGCCACCAACGTTTTAGCACCCTCCTACGATCCCTTCTCCTACGCACGCCGCTCCAGTTCGACCCTAACCATCATGGGCCACGAACTTGGCGGTGACAAAACAGTCAGGGTTCTCACCACTCAGGAGCGCTGGAACGCCATCGCCCATAAGATCGCTGGCATGGGGGATTTCAAACCGGAGATTATCTTTGAAAAGTCCGGAGTTATAGAAATCGATCCACGCGACGAGGCGGCGATTTTCTCTATCAACCAGCGGTCAGAGCCTTGTCTCGTGACGGTTAGTGATGGCCTCGATCTGGAGGTGATCCACGCCTTCCGGGAACTGGCGTTCCGCGTCGATCCTCGGCATCCGGTGCTGCTGAAGGACACGCTCCACCCACCGGTTGGAGAAACGGATTTTATCCAAGCCTTGCTGCCCGCCGCGCGGAACATCGGCTCGTTGCTTTGCGACGGCATCGGGGATGCGATTCTTGTTAGGGGCGAAACCGCGCCCGGTCAGTCGCTGCGGCTCGCCTACAATATTCTGCAAGCCGCCGGCACCCGGATTTTCAAGACCGATTACGTCGCTTGTCCGAGCTGCGGCCGCACGCTTTTCAACTTGCAACAGACCACCCAAAAAATCCGCGCCGCCACCGGCCATCTCAAGGGGGTTAGAATCGCGGTGATGGGCTGCATCGTCAATGGTCCAGGCGAAATGGCGGACGCGGACTTCGGCTACGTCGGCGGCGCGCCTAACAAAATCAACCTCTATGTCGGCAAGACCGCTGTGAAATTTAACATCCCCGAAGCCGAGGCCGTCGCGCGGCTCACCGACCTCATTCGCGAACACGGCAAATGGGTGGACGCCCCGGAACCCGCCGCAGTCTGACATGATGGAACATCCTGACACACTCACCCGCACCGGCGAGGAAACTTCGCTGGACGTCCCATGGAACGTCGTCGTCCACGATGATCCGGTGAACCTGATCCGCTATGTCGTCCTGATTTTCATGAAAATCTTCGGCTACGATGTGAAAAAAGCGACCATTCTAACATTACAAGTACACCAGTTAGGCCGTGCGATTCTCTGGTCCGGCGAGCGGGAAAAGGCGGAGTTTTACGTTCAACAATTGCAAACCCATCAATTGAAATCCTCCTTGGAAAAGGCCGCATGAAAGCCATGCCTACACTCGAAGGCGGCCTGCGTATCGATGCGGAGGACGCCAGTGATTGGGAGTTGCTCCGCTGCGTCATCGGCGATGCCCAAGGCTGCGAGCACGACCTCGCCAGCCGTCTCGGTGCCGTCATCGACGAAGCGGCGGGCGGGTTGGATTGGAACGAATACGTCGTCCCGGATTTGCGCGAGGAGTTCAACGACGCACTTGCGCAAGTGGGGGCGGCCATCGAGTCCGCCATTTTCCATGCCGAAGGTGGTCCGGGTCCGCTCTGGATCACGCCTGAGGATGTTTTCCCGTGGTACAGTTCGTTCAATCAGGCGCGGCTGGCGATCGAGGAGCATTTCAAATTCAGCTCCACCTTGAACATCGATCTGGAAACACTAACACCTGAACGTCAGGCCGCGTTGATCCGTTCCGAGTTTTACAGCGATATCCAGAACTTGCTGCTCAAGTATGTGATGCGGTGATTCGCAATCATCATTTAAACTCAGCGATCCCCGGCGGCGTGCCGTAGCCCATGAAAACCGCGAGGCTGCCTACGCGTGGCAGTTGGAAATCATAGACGCCATAGCCATTCGCCTTGATCCCACGATACGAGCGGCCGTCGGTGGCGTTGATCATCACGGCGCGTTGGTCCTTTTTCTCATGGCCAAGAAACAGCGCGACGTGGGTGATGTTGACTTTCCGTCCGTCCAGAGGTGCGTAGGTGCCGCCCCAGAATAACAGATCGCCGGGCTTGAGATTTTTAAAACTCGGATGTTCCAGCGTGGTCGTGGCTTTGGGGATTTCTATCAGTCGGTCATGGGCCTTCAGCCAGAGAAATTGTTCCGCAGATGATCTCGGTGGTTCGAGTCCGGCCTTGCACATCACGAAATACATTGCGCCCGAGCAATCGAAACCGCCGTCCTTGGGGTCACCGCCGCCGAAGCGATAGGGCAGCCACGGTGAGTCACGCGCGACCGCCAGCGCGCCCTCGATCAGTTTTTTCCGGTCGGCAGGCAGCGACTCGAAATCAACAAGTTGTGCCGTCGTAATCTGCGCGGGTTTCCCATAGTTGCCCTTGCTCACAGGAGTGGACGTTTGCGCCTGGGTAACTGACGCAATGCTAACAAAAAGTAGGATTAGTACGCGGATCATCCATCAGCTTACGCCAGAGAAGCAGCGTTGCAATGAATGATCGCTTCGTGTCATCCTGACGCCGCAGTGACGAATCCTCTCACCCTCTGGCTGCTTGGCGATGGCAAGCCGGGCCACGAAAATCAAGCACTGGGTCTGGCCGACGCGCTGGCTCGCCGGGTGCCTTGCGTGGTCCACCGGATTTCCCTAGCAGGAAAAACCGGACCGCTTGCCCGCCTCAGATCCGCCATCCGGGCGTGCGCTGATTTTCCTCCGCCGGATCTCATCATCGGAGTCGGCCATGCGACTCACCCGGCACTCCTCTGGCTGGCCCGGAAACACCGTGCCCGTAGCATCGTCCTGATGCGCCCGAGCCTGCCGATGGGTTGGTTCGACCTCTGTATCGTGCCAGTTCACGATTTTAAAATCGTTCCGCAGCAGGAAAACGTCATCGTCACCCAAGGCGCGCTTAACCGAGTGTTCCCGCCTCCAGTCGCTGGCCGGAATGGAAAAATGATCCTCATCGGCGGTCCATCATCCAGCCACGGTTGGGATGGTGAAAACTTGCTAACTGCCCTAGTTGAAGTTGCCAGAGATGGCACTTGGCAACTCACCGATTCCCGCCGGACGCCGGCGGGATTCACCGACGAAATTCGCCGGAAAATGCCCGCCATCGAAGTTTTTTCTCATCAGCAAACGACGCCCGAGTGGCTTCCCGGTAAACTCGCCACAGCGGAGGACGTCTGGGTCACGGAGGATTCCGTCTCGATGATCTACGAGGCGCTCAGCTCGGGTACCAGAACCGGTCTGCTCCCCGTGCCCCGGCTCGCGGCATCGTCGCGGGTCATGCGTGGATTGGAAAATCTTGTGAACGAGGGCTTCATCACTCCGTTTTCGGATTGGGAAAAAACCGGAAGGCTCAAGAATCCACCTGCCATCCTGCGCGAGGCTGATCGTTGCGCGGAGGAAGTGATCCGGCGACTGGGCCCAAAGGAATCCTGACTTGCAGGGTCATTTCCCATGGGCGAAACCAGCCGGCAACGGCTCCAGAGCCTGCTTGAGCGGCTCGACTAACATCCGGATATAGGCATCTGGCGCGTAGTGATGGTCGTTTGGGTCTGGATTCAGCAGCTCGGATTTCACCGTCCCATCAGCGCCGAGCGATTCGGGGTCGAGGTCGATGAAGGTGATGTCATGTTCGCGGCAAAAGGCGGCCACCTGTTGGTTGAAGTGCAGGGTCAGGCGGGTGCGCTCGGCTTGGGTGGTGTTCACTTCCTTCCGTGCGTTGGCGATTTCTCCCCAATCGTTGCCATCTCGGATCGTCGGCAGCGGGGTGCTCACGCAAATCACCCGGGCCGGGCGGGCTTGAATTTCCAGCAGAAACCCAGTGTAGGTCAGGATCGCCTTGTCGGTCACGGAAGCGACGGATTCGTTGTATTTTTGTGCGCGGTACCAGATGACAAAGCCCGTATCCACCTCGCCCAGCATGACGATGATTTGCCGTGCGGTGGTGTCATCGAGCGCGGCTCGAAATGTCTGATAGGCCCTTGTCACCGAGTTTGGATTGGCCAAGCCGGATGCGGTCGCGCCGCCGATGTTGAACACGTGAAAGAACGATTTCTGAAAGCGGCAGGCGAGTTGCGGGTCATGGAAAATCGAAGCGTGCGAATCCCCGAGCACGAGGATTTCCTCTGAGAGTCGCCGCTTGAGTTTCAGCAGGGCGCGTTTTTTCAAATCCCGGATCCGCCTGTGGAGTGCCATAGTCTGGAATCAATGGATGAGACGGGTTTCGCAGCGGATCCAGTGATGGATTTCTGCGAGCGGGATCGTTTTAACAAAATGGCGGCCACACCGTTTCACCCGGCCTGTTTCGCAGATCCCGGCTGGGATGGCCAGTGGAAAGCTTCTACGTGGCAACCCGGATTTTAGGCTGTTCGATTCAGACCCAGGCACATATCAAAAGCTTTCCGTCAATCGCAGCCGATCCCGGCCATTTCCGCACTACATGAATCGCAACATCATCACTCTCAAATGGGGCGACCGCTATGGGCCGGACTATGTCAATATCCTGCATCGCGCGATCCGCAAGCACTTGCGGGCTCCCTTCCTGTTTCATTGCTGCACCGAACGGCCTGAGGGACTTGATCCTGAAATCCGCATCATTCCGTTTCCGGAAAATCCCGGCATCAAGCGCGGTTGGCCGGATGTGTTAGCAAAACTCTTGATCACCGAGGACGGCTTCGGTGACTTGCAAGGTCCCTCGCTTTTTCTCGACCTCGACGTAGCGATCATGGGCGATCTCGAGCCGTTTTTCGAATACCAGAAGGGCAAAAACTGCATGATCCACAACTGGGTTGGCGGGATGCGCAGCCTGACGGGAAAACGTCCGCCGGTCGGAAACTCATCGGTTTTCCGCTTTGAGGCCGGCTCCTCGCAATCCATCTACGAGACCTTCCTGCGCGAAATGCATCTTGCCGAAGACACCTCGGTCTTTAATACCGAGCAGGCTTTTCTAACTCATGCGATGAAGGACGTCCACTGGTGGCCTGAGGAATGGTGTCGCAGCTACAAACGCCATTGCCGACCCATTTTTCCGCTCAATTTGATGGCGACGCCTCACCAACCAGTGGACTGCCGGATCTTGGTTTTCCACGGCCGGCCCGATCCTGACGAGGCCCTCCGCGGGTTCAAAGGGCGCAAGCTCCACCATCACATGCGCCCGGCATCATGGCTTGCCGATTTTTGGTGTCCCCGCGATTTCCACCCATGAACCCACCGCACGAATCGCAGTCGCTGTGGGACATCGTGGATGGGATTCTCGTCATCAATCTCGATCAGCGGACGGATCGTTGGACGGAGGTCCAAGCCGCGCTGTCCGGTCTCGTTCCGGCGGACAAGCTGCAACGCGTCCCGGCGGTGTGGGGCAAAGATCTAGCCGGATTTGGCAAAGCGCCGTGGTTTCGTGGCCGCAAACGGGATGCAACTTGGGCCGCGCGGGCGGGCTGTTTGTTTTCCCATCGAAAAGCCATTCGGCTTGCCAAATCGGCGGGCTGGAAAACCTATCTGATTCTTGAGGATGATATCGTTCCAACGCCTGCGTTTGCGGAAATCGTGGCCCGGCTGGGTTCGAATGCCCCGCAGTGGGATGTCTGTTATTTGGGTTACACCGATCCGGTCGGTCCGTTCCAAGCGATGACGGATCTCGGATCCGGGCATCAACTCGTTCGCATTTCCGGCGGCAATTGCACCCATGCTTACCTGCTGCGCGATCAAGCCAGCGATTGGATTCTATCCCACATGCCGGATGAAACCACCATCTGGTCTTGGCTGTCGCGCCACCGTGCGATCGATCGCTGGTATCGGCGGAATCTTGGCTGCCACTTCAAGGTCGCCGCCGTGTCACCCGCCATCATCAACCAAAGCGAGGGCTACTCGGACATTACCGGGCGGAAAATGGAGCTTGCCGGGCACCACCTCGCCGTGCCCGCGGGTGACAGCGGGTGCTGTCACGGTCTGCGATCCGCCATGCATTGCCTGCTCACGCGCGCCGCCAATTTCCTGGATACCCTGCACGGGCTGGGCAAACGCCTCCGCGGATTCTGAATCACCACCCCGATGATCCGCGTCAAATTCCTCACCAAAGCACCGGCGGATCACGGCTGTGAACACTGGTTAGACCGGTTCCCTGCTAGAATCCCGGTATGGGGAAATTGCGAATTTATATTCGACCCCTTCTGCCGCGACTACGACTGGTTGGTCGTTTATGACGATTTGCCGTCGGTCTCCGGAGAACGCTTCACGCTTGGCACTGAGTTGTTAGCCTGCCCCCGCAGTCGGACTCTCTTGATCACCACCGAGCCGTCCACCATCAAGACCTACGGGCACGGCTACACGCGGCAGTTCGGGCTGGTGCTCACCAGCCAGGAACCCTGGGCGGTGCGGCACCCAGGCGCGATCTATCGGCAAGCGGGCCTGATCCCGTTTTACGAAGGATTGCGCGACGAAATCGCCAGTCACCCGCCCGATGATAAGACGGCCATCATTTCCACCGTCTGCTCGTCCAAACAACAACGGCACACGCTGCACAGCGCGCGCTATGAGTTCACCCAACGGCTGAAAAAGAGCCTGCCGGAATTGGAGATCTTCGGTCACGGCGTCCGGCCCATCGCGCGCAAGAACGAGGCCTTGGATTCGTTCCGCTATCATTTGGCGATCGAAAATCATATCTATCCACATCACTGGACAGAGAAACTTTCCGATGCCTTCCTCGGCCTCTGCCTGCCATTCTATATCGGCTGCCCCAACGCTGCGGAATATTTCCCTGAGGAAAGTTTCATCGCCATCGACATCACCCGTTTTGACGAGGCTTACGAGCGCATCCGGACGGCCATCGATCATGACGAATACACCCGGCGCTTGCCCGCCATCCGCGAAGCGCGACGCTTGGTGCTGGAGGAATATGCCACTTTCCCCCAACTCGCGCGCCTCATCAGCGAGCGCCACACCGCAGAAGCCATGCGGCCCGAAACCGGCGCACGAATTCTCAGCCGCCACGCGATACGGGCCACCGGTCCGCGACCACTGCTCGCTTATGGCTTCGAAAAACTCGGCGTCCAGATCCGCCACAAGTTGCACCAATTGACGTCCCGCCCCACCGCCTGAATCCCATCCAATCGCCCACTCAACACACCCGATGAAACTCATTTCTCGTCTTGCCCGCAGTTTACGCAAGCGCATCAATCCCACTCCCCGCGACCTTGCAATCAAGCGTTGGCACAAGGATGACGGTGACAACCTGCGGCGCTATGATTGCCCGCTGGGAAAGGATTCTATCGTTTTCGACATGGGCGGCTTTGAAGGCTCCTGGGCGGCCGAGATTTTCGCGCGGTTCGTCTGCCGGGTGGAGATCTTCGAGCCGGTGCCGACATTTGCGGAGAAAATCCGGGAGCGCTTCAGCTACAATCCGGCACTTCGCGTGCATACCTGCGGTCTCGCCGCACGCACCCGCGTCGAGCACATCGCCCTCAGTTCTGACGCCAGTTCGATCTTCATCCAAGCGGCGGGCGCGACCGTACCCATCGAACTCATCGACGTGGATGATTGGTTCGCGCGGAATGGCGTGGACCACATCGACCTCATGAAAATCAACATCGAGGGTGGCGAATACGAACTGCTAGAGCGCATGCTCGACAAGCGCTTGGTGGTGAAGGTCGGGTATTTTCAAATCCAATTTCACGATCTAGCACCCGATTCCGGGCCACGCATGGAAGCCATCCGCGCCCGTCTGGCGGAGACCCACGAAGCGCTCTATCACTATGCCTTCGTTTGGGATGGCTGGCGCTTGAAACCATCCGTCACTCGCGGCAACGCAAACGGTGGATAAGCCCGCGAGGAAACGGTCGGAACGCCCGGTGCGACCGGATGGTGATCAGCTTGGTTGGCAGATCCTGATGCCATGCCTCGGCCCATCGCGCACACCAGGCAAACGGATTGTATTCTTGGAGCACCCGCAACCGGGCCTCGGCAAGCAGGGCTTGCTCGTCAAGACTGGCGGGCGATTCCAGCAGCCGTAGGATCTTGTCGGCAGCGGCGTCTGCGGCATTGGGATCGAGATGAACGAATGACTCCGGGGCGAAATATTCCGATAGATTCGGGCAGCCGACATAGAGCGGAAACGCCCAGCCGAGGTAGGAGTCAGCCAGTTTCTCGGTCCAATAGTGGGGTTGCTCGCTGTTTTCCAAGACCAAGTGGAAACGATGCGGCAGGATGGCATCCATCTTGTCATTGATCGGTTCGAAGCCGCGACCATAATGCACCAAGCGTCCACCCAACCGCTCCTTGAGCCGGGCCAAGAACGCCAAGCGCAGACGCTGACCGGGCGTGGTCGCTGCATTCGAGCAAACCACCGAAATCTTGTCGGTCTTTTCAGGTCTGGCCAATGCCAGTAGGTGATCGTAGCCGTAACGATAAGAGCCCGATTTCTGATCCAAGCCGACGTGCCAGCACAGCCCAGGCGCGGAGACCGTCACCTGCGGATGACCGGACAGCTCATGGGTATCCACCAGCCTGCCGAACTGGCGATAGAAGCCTTTCGGATAGACTTTTTTCGCCGGCGGCTCGCCAGCGATGAACAGCGTGTTTTCAGGGGCCACTTCGCAACGGTCCACCGGCCGGGCATTCCACAGGACGATCGAAAAATCCGCCTGCCCACCAGACGGGGGATTGAAATCAAACCGACACCGCCCCCACCGCAGGCTGGCACCCGGGCTCAGCAATTCGAACCCCGCAGGTGCGTGGTCGCAGTTGATCCTTACTCGTAATTCGCGCTCGTTCATGGTTCGTGAAGCCCTCCCGGCAAAACCCGCCAGCCCATCGCGGGAACCAGTTGCAGGCCCGATTCGGCTGGGGCCCAGACGTAGCGCTCCGCCCTGGGTGTTCCTGCGAGCCATGCACCCCACCAACTGAATGAACTATTCGCAATGATGGAGTGACGGCAGCATCCCATAAGCCAGAGGTCTGCCAATTCGTCGGTCGTATTGTGGCCGACCTCCTCTACGGGCGCGTCGCCGAAATCGAGGTTGGCCCGTAGCCAGTCCAAATCATCCCCGAAAAGCACGAAGCGTGGACGCTCGAGGGTGGCCCGGGCGGCATGGATCGCCTTCTGATAGTAGTCATGGGAAAGCAGCGGCCGGTAGCGGATGCGTCGCACATGGAGACTGACGGTGTTTTCCGCAGCGCAGGCTCGGCCGAGTTCCAAGTTACGCGAGTCGCTTGGCTGCGGGGCCGCAAGTTCGTGGCGGATGACATCCGCTTGGTCCGCGAAATATTTTTCATCATGCCAATACCCTGACAAAGTCACGCGCAGCCGACGAGGGCACAACGCGGTGAGTTGGCTGGCGTCAAGCTGGTGTCGCTCGGCAAGATAGCTGCGGTGGTCACGAGGCAGCAGTTTGTTCCACGCGCGGATCAGCTTGTGCCGCGGATGCTTGAGCGTCGGTGCCAGCCGCCACGCTTCGGGCATCGGTTTCGCCATGTGGGCAAAGCAGTCAAGCCGGTAACTGCGACCGTAGGAATCGTGGGTGTAGCCACGCTGCGTGTCGAGATAGAGGTCGCGCCCCGTGCGCAGTGCCAGTGCCCGCGCCGCCGCGTAAATGAAGAGCTGGTTTCCAAGCCCTCCCTTGACGATTGCGATGACAGCCCGGTTTCCCACTTGCGGCGGTTTCATTCCGGAAATTCGTCCGTGTGGCGCGGAATGGACCGTTCATTCATCATAACCGAAAGTGCTCAGCAGGTTCTTGCACATGGGTTTCAACAGGTCGAGTTGTTCGCGGGTGAAAAATTCTTGGTGATAGAGTGGGCGTCCCCGGTTGGCGGAGATATGATTGCCGTGGATTTTCGTGACTTTGTCCGATTTAGCAAAGGTGCCTTGGCGCGCGGCAATCGCTTCCGCGCTTTCGAGATTGTAGCGGGAGGTGATTTCCGCACGCCGGGCGACCGGGATTGAAATACCGAAGAAGCCCTCGAAGGCATCAAAGATCAGGTCGTAATTTTCGAAAAACTCTTCATAGCGCAGATAGAGGCAACGCCGATGGGTGGCCAGCCGGGCGAAATCCGCGCCGCCTAACCGGGTCAACTCGTTCACGGCCCACCGCAGATTCGTTTCATCGAGTTTGCTTTGTTCCACCAGCAGCAGTGACGCAATGCAGTCCAAGGGATTACGTACCGTGGCAACGATGGGCAGATGCAAGTAATGCTTGGAGTAGGTGTGTGACTTGTCGATCACCTTGCCCGGAAAGCACTCGCGCAGCAGATTATAAACGAGGGTGCTGCCCGATCGAACCGGGCTGAACTGGATAATGTTCTGCCACGGAGTCAGTCGATAGCGCAGGATGTTGTTGAGTTTCATTCGACCGTGGGAGGTTGATGGTCCCGCATGACGGAGTCCTGATCAGATGGAAGGGGGCGAGGTTGCGCACGGGTTCATCTGGACGGGTTAGGAGTCTCAGAACAAGGCTGGATATGTAAGCAAAATCTCAAGCGGAGCGGGGCACGAGTTCATGGTAAACCGCGAGCGTGCTCCGGCACATGGCGTCCAGCGTGAACGGTTCGCCCACCGGCATTGGCCGCGGCCCAGCTTGGATGACAGCCATGGCCACCTCGGCCAGCCGGACGTGATCACCCATGGGGACGCGCCCGGCGGTAAAAAGCCCGTCTAGCAGCTCGCCAACCCCGCCACAGGCATAGCCGACCACCGGTCGTCCCAGCGCCATCGCCTCCAGCACGGTGCGGCCGAAAGATTCCGGCTGTTGCGAGAGGGCGCATACGATGTCGCTAACTGCCATGACCTCGCGGATGTCGGAACGATGGCCGAGGAATGTTAGGTCGGCGGCGATTCCGAGCTGACTCGCGGTCGTCTGTAGCTCGCCGAGATAGCCGTGTTTTTTTGCGTGAGTGTCACCAGCGATCAAGCCATGCACCGCAATACCAGCGAGTTTCAATGCCTTGATCAGGGCGAAAAAATCCTCATGGCCCTTTAGACGGGTGATGCGGCCAGGGAGTAGCAGCACCACTTTCCCGGCGAGCGTGGGCTGTTCCGATTGCCACCGCGCCAGCCAATCTGGAGTGGGCTGGAAATCCGGGCGATGGATTGCTGGGTCGATACCTTCCGAAATGACGCGGATGTTGGCTGGCGACGTGTTTGGATAGTTTGCCAAAATATAATCCCGGACGCACTCGGATACCGCGATCACCCGCTCGCCTCGTGTCATGATCGCGGAGTAGAAATTGACCGAGTAAAACCCATGCACCGTGCTCACTAACCGAGGCCGCGTGGCGGGGTCCATGCCACGCCACGCCAGCCAAGTTACCCAACCGGGGACGCGGGAACGGATATGCACGATGTCTGGCCGGGCCTCGGTTAGAATCCGCCGCGCGGCGCGGACCTGTGTCAGGGTCGTCAGGCTTTTCCGGTGGACCGGCAGCGTGAGATGCCGTGATCCGGCTTTTTCAAGCTCCGTCACCAGCCGCCCGCCGTTGGAGATGACCAGCGATTCATGGCCTGTCCGCACGAGGTGGGCGGCGAGTTCCAAAGTGCTAAGCTCGACGCCGCCGGCATTGAGTTCCGGGAGGATTTGGAGGATTTTCATGGGCGGGAAACTAGCGGAATCGAATTCAGGCGGGCGGCTTTAGTTAGAGCCTTGGTGGCATTGCTGGTGATAATGTAGTCGATGGGCAGGGGGGCGGCCCCATCTATGTTAGAAATTAATTTCATCAAGGCATCACGCTCCGCAGCAACCGAGACTGTATGGCAAACCTCCACCCCTGTTAGCCAGTTGGGCAGTGCTTGTTCCGGCGTGATCGCGACTTCATAAACCACATCCGGGTGGGTCCATTCCACGGGCAGCCGCCACCCGTCCGGCGTCCCCGGCAGCCAGAGCAAGGCCCGGTGTGGCTTGGTCAGGGCTTGCGAATCCGGCCCTAACCAATCACGGATCGTGCGCACGGGATGCATATAGACCTTCCAGCGGTCTTGCAGCCAAAACACATCTAACGGACTATCAAGCATCGCGCGCTCGACCGCCACCGTGCAGCTCGCGGTGCTGACCGCACCGTCCAGCGCATGGTAGCGGATGCGCCATTTTCCGGGAGACTCCGTGATGAGGGACATCGCCAGAACCGCGCATTTGCTGCGGCGGGCAATCAAGCTGGGTAGGGGGCTTGCCCGTGTCAAACGTCCGAAAAAACGGACCGGTTCGCCTTGGAAGCCAACCCGCTGGTCCGCTAAAATCCCCAAGATGCCGCCCTCCCGTAGGAAGCCGGTGACGTGGTGGAAGCTGTCGCGTTTGGAAAATAAGCGGGTGCCGTCGATTTCCCGCAGGGCCAGCACGCGGGCGTTCAGCAGCGGGTTGTTAAGCGGGCGGTAAAATGCGCCGATCTTATGGCCGGGTGGGAATTTCCGGTTGATACGGGTCAGCAATTCCCAATTTCCCATGTGGCAGGGCATCAGCACGAGGCCGGGACTACGGCTGAGAGCCTCGGTGACAAGTTCCGGGTTCTCGACGGTGACGATCGCATCGATTTCCGCCGCTGTGAGCCGGGTGGAGTGCAGGGCGGATAGGAGATTCGCCCCGGTGCGCCGGAAGGACTGCCGCGACATTTCCCGCAAGGTCTCCAAGTCGTATTCGCTATGCAGGGCGATGCGGAGGTTGCGGAAAACGATCTGCCGCCGGGACTTCATGAAATGCCAAGCCAAGCCGCCCAGCATCTCGCCGAGACGGAAAACCCTCGGACCGGGCAACAGGCCGACGAGTTTTTCGATCCAAATTTGGCCAAAGTATTCGGCCCGCCATTTCCAGAGCTTGGGATGATTTTCAGGAGACTCGCTGGCCACTGGCCGGTGCTATAACGAGTCTGGAACCACCATGCAAGACTGATGCCCGGCATGGCCGACTGGGGATCAGTCGAGATCCTTTTTTTCCAAAGCCTGATCAAGGTGCTTGAGAAAAGCCTCGGTCTTCGGGAACTCGGAGGCGTAAAAACGGGTGAATTCCTTCCCGTCCGCCTTGAATAGAATCACCGTGGGGAAACCCTCGATCTTGTATTTTTCCGCCAGCGGGGTGTTTTTCTCCTTCACCGCCTTATCGCCGTTTGGGAAATCCAACTCGACGAGGACGTATTTTTTCGACGCGGCATCGACGAATTCTTTCTTGGAAAAGACGTTCTTACGCATCGCGATGCACGGCGGACACCAGTCGGAACCAGTGAACTCGACGAGCACGGACTTCTTCTCGGCCTTGGCCTTCTCAAAGGCCTTATCGAGATCGGTGCTCCAGCCTTCCGGGGTGGCGGCGAAGGCGGTGGCGGTTATGGCGACGACGGAGGCTAACCATGTAATTGCTTTCATCATGACTATAAGTGCCACCGGACGACGGATTATTCAAAAAAAATCGCCAGATTCATTCCGCCACGCTAGCCAAAAGCCATGCAACCCTTGCCCCGTTTGATTCTCGCCACTCGGAACGCCCACAAAACCGCGGAAATCCGGGCGATGATCGGCGATCGTTTCGAGGTGATGGACGCCACCGCCTTTCCCGAGCTGCCGGAAATCGCGGAAACAGGGACGACTTTTTTAGAAAACGCCCGCTTGAAAGCGGAGGGCGTCAGCCACCGGGTCGCGGGCTGGGTGTTGTCCGATGACTCCGGCCTCGAAGTGGATGCTCTCGGCGGCGCACCCGGCGTGTGGTCGTCGAGCTTCGGCGGCGAGGAGGGAAATCACTCGAAAAACAACGCCCGGCTGCTCTCAGAAATGGCCGGGAAAATGGACCGGACCGCCCGTTTTCGTTGCACCATGGTGCTCGCCCGCGATGGCGCGGAGCAGGCGAATTTCACCGGCAACGTCCAAGGTCGCCTCGTGGACGCCCTTCACGGCAGCGGTGGATTCGGCTATGATCCGCTGTTTATCCCGGACGGCCATGCCCAAACCTTCGCAGAATTGGGCGATGAAATCAAAAACCAACTCAGCCACCGCGCCCGCGCCTTGGAGCAAGTTATAAAATTTTTAATCGAGAGTGACTAAATAATTTGCCTTTCCTTACAAATTTTGAGAAACTCCACCCCGTGAAACATTTCCAGTGCCTCCTCGCCCTTTTCCTGCCCGTTTTCAGCGGCCTTGTTTCCTGTTCGCATCAGGTCATGGCCAAGCGGACGGTTTCCTATCACTTTGAAAGTGGCCGCACATCGATGCTGAAAGACGGCGTCGCCTACGCCCCGCACAACGCGCCGGATGCCGTGAAAAAGGCCGTCGCTGCCGGTAACCGCCTGCAACACATGCCCTACAAATGGGGCGGTGGCCACGCCAAGTTCGACGATGGCGGCTACGATTGCTCCGGCACAGTCTCCTACGTCCTGCGCGAAGCGGGCCTGATGGAAGGCTGCATTCCCTCGAAAAGTTTTTTCGAATACGGCAAAAAGGGCGAGGGAAAATGGATCAGCATCTACATCCGTAACGGCCACGTCTTCATGACCGTCGCTGGCCTGCGCCTGGACACCGGCGGCTCGGGCGGCGAGTCAGGACCACGTTGGAAGCCGGAAACCCGGCGCTCCGTTGGCATGGTGGTCCGCCACCCCAGCGGCTACTGAAGCGCGGCGGCTAGTTCCACCAACGAGGGGAAAATCCGTCCCGCTCCGGAGAAATCCAGCCCCGCCGTCACCCGGTTCGGCACCACCCACACGTCCATCCCCGCCGCCCGTGCGGAGTTCACGCCGTTGAGAGAATCCTCGATCACGAGGCACTCCGCTGGTAACAGCCCCAACATTTCCGCCGCCGCCAGATACAAGTCCGGTGCCGGCTTGATCCGTGGCGCGTCCCCTCGGCAAACGACCGTCTCGAAGCAGTCCGCCAACCCCAATTTCTCCAACCAGCCCTCCACCCACGCGTGCGACGAACTAGAAACCACCGCCCGCCGGATACCAGCCCGCGTCAGTTGTGCCAGCAGTTTGATCACCCCGGGCATTGGGCCCTCCGCAGACAGCTCGGCCATAATTTCCACCTGCCGCCGCCCATCCAAATCATGCCAGTCGAAGGCCAGTCCCGAGAGTTCTTCCAAGTGCGTCTTCGGTGACCAAGTCGCGAAATCCGAGCCGATGCACCGCGTGTAAACCGCCAGCGGCAGCTCATGCCCATGCCCCTCAAACATCCGCCGCCACGCCTGATAGATCGCCCACTCGGTATCCACCAGCACCCCATCGAAATCAAACAACACCGCCGCAACTGCCATGACACCGGAATGCCTCTCCGCTCATCGTCCGGCAAGTCTCGAATCAGAATCCGGGATTGCGTCCGAAAAACCTGTGTCCTAAGTTGCCGCCAACCACCAACCTAATTCATGACCAAACTCCTGCTCCCTCTCCTGCTCGCCACCGGGTTTTCACTCCACGCCGCCGCCGATGACGCGGAGACCGCCAAATTGATGGAGACCGGCAAAGCCTCCTTCATGATGTGCGCCGCCTGTCACGGCATGGATGCCAAAGGCGTCCAAGCCGGCCCCAGCAAAATGGCCCCAGCCCTCGCCGAATCGAAAATCGTCAACGGTGACCCCGCAATCATGGCGATGGTCGTGATCAATGGCATTCAAAAAGAAGGCACCGAATACCTTGGCATGATGGCCCCGCTCGGAGCCGCGTTGGACGATGAAAAACTTGCTGCTGTGATGACATACGTCCGTGGCTCGTTTGGCAATAAAGCCCCCGCCGTCTCGGTTGCCGATGCCAAGAAGTACCGCGAGCAGTGGAAGGACATCAAGGCTCCCGTTACGCGTGCGAAAATAGCCGAACTCTCGGCCGCGAAATAACCGAACGTGGTTGCGGCGTCTCGCCGCAACGGATTGCTTATCACGAGCAGCCCCGACAGCCCGCCAATCTAAATTTCACACGACACTATGGATCATCGGATGGCCTCGCGTCCCCGCCATGTTGTATCGTGTATGAAAACACCCTGTCGTCTGAGCTAGGCACCCCATCTGGCCCATTCGTAATGATCGAGAATTTCTGGGGATGCGCATCGCAATCAGCAAGGTATCGAAATGGATTGCGCCAAGGATCCATGGGCATCTTGGTAATCATTTGCTCCCAGCGCACCTTGGGGTCGAGATCAGCCGGTCGCTTCATTAGACCCGCCAAGCCCTGCGACGTGGTTGGGATGGAACCCGTCCGATTTTCAAACCCCTGAACCTAAAAAGGAAAATGGGCGTGTTCGTGGGGCACCTTTGAGCAAGGCGTTTGATGGCGGGTCCGGATGATGGCAAAGGGATCGGTTTTCACCCGCTGAGCAGGAGCGCGGCCTCGTCCGGCAGACCGGGCAGCCATT
>JANXMQ010000014.1 GCA_025354565.1 Akkermansiaceae bacterium | reverse complement strand
AGATAGACTCAGATAAACGCAGATAATAAATGAGTTGCATGACTGGAAGCGTTCACCCGATGAGTGAGCGCTATACTTTTCACAACTCTCTTCAAATCCGTGTCTTCCGTGCAATCCGTGGTTCCCATCTTCCTCTTTAGGATGAGTGAATTCTAGCGAACGATCAAAGCCAAGACCGGGGCCGATGTCCAAAGTGAAGCCTTCGATTCGTTCCATCGATCTTACCCACCCGCAGCCCAAGATCACGAGGCAGAGCAGCGCGACCCAGAGCGACTTGTGAGATTTCAGAGGACGGATCATGCTGCCACCCACCATCCGCACACGCGGCCTTGCTGACAATAGCAAGCGCCGCCAAGCACTAGCTAGAGTCCCGCAAAGACGGGCTGCATGGCAATTTACCCGCAGCACATGGCGGCCATTTCACCCGATCATGCCTTCACGTCGGCCTTGGCCTCCTGCGCGAGTTTGGGGTCCTTGTAGGTGGACTGGACGTAAACTTCGCGCAGCAGCTTGTGCTCGATCTGGCACGGGCTGTGCGCCATGAGGTCCGCGCCTTTGTTATTTTTCGGAAAGGCAATCACCTCGCGGATGCTGTCCTCGCCAGCGACTAACATGGCGATGCGATCAAGCCCAAGCGCCAGTCCGCCGTGCGGTGGCGCACCGAAGCGGAAGGCATCCAGAAGGTGGCCGAATTTGATCTGCTGCTCTTCCGGGCCGACGCCTAACACACTGAACATTTTCGCTTGCAGATCCTTCTCGTGGATACGGATCGAACCGCCACCAAGCTCGTAGCCATTGAGCACCACATCGTAGGCCACGGCCCTAACATTCGCATAATCACCAGCCTCCAGCTTGGCGATGTCCTCGGGATGAGGACGGGTGAATGGATGGTGGACGGCGGCCCAGTGGCCGGTTTCCTCGTCATGCGCGAGCAGCGGGAAATCGACGACCCAGAGGAAGTTGAATTTCGTGGAGTCTTTGTTGAGTTCCATCATCACCGCGCATTCCGAGCGGACGCGACCGAGGATGGTGCTAACACTTTCCCGCGAGCCAGCGCCGAAGAACACGATGTCGCCCTCTGCTAGATCCAGCTTGGCGACGACGGCGGCTTTTTCCGCATCGGTGAAAATTTTCCAGAGCGGGCTCTTGTATTCGCCGTTTTCGAGTTTGATGAAGGCGAGGTTTTTCACCGGCAGTCCGGCCTGCACCGCGATCTCGTTGAGGCGGTTCATCTGGCCGGTGGTGATGCCTGCGAAGCCCTTAGCGTTGATCGCTCTAACCACGCCACCGCCGTCGATGATGCTGCGGAAAATCTTGAACTCGGTGGTCGCGAAAACGTCGCCGAGGTCGGTGATCTTCATGTCGAAACGAGTGTCCGGTTTGTCGGAGCCGTAGATGTCCTCCGCATCGCGATACGTCATGCGCGGGAACGGCGACGGCACGTCGATGCCGAGGCCGGACTTGAACATGGAGGCTAACAAGCCTTCGACGAGTTTGATGATGTCGTCCTGATTGACGAAGCTGGCCTCGATGTCGATCTGGGTGAATTCCGGCTGCCGATCCGCCCGCAAATCCTCATCACGGAAACAACGGGCGATTTGGAAATACTTCTCAAGTCCAGCGACCATGAGAAGTTGTTTGTATTGCTGCGGCGCTTGCGGCAGCGCGTAAAATCGACCGGGGTTGAGACGTGATGGCACGAGGAAATCGCGCGCGCCTTCAGGCGTCGGGTTCGAGAGGATCGGCGTTTCGATTTCAAAAAATCCAGACTCATCCAGATAGCGGCGAGCGGCGGAAGTGATCACACTGCGCTGGCGGATGTTCTTGCTCATCCGTGCGCGGCGGAGATCGAGATAGCGGTATTTCATCCGCAAATCCTCGTTGGAAAGTTCTTTGTCTAACTGGAACGGCAGCACGTCCGCTTTATTGACGATGGTGAGTGTGGTGGCGACGATTTCCACAGCACCCGTCGCGATCTTGGCGTTTTCCGAGCCCTCAAGGCGCTTGGCAACCCGCCCAATCACTTGCACGACATCCTCCTCACGCAGCGTGTGGGAAAGCGCGGAAACCTCGGGATTTTCTTCGGGGTGGAACACGCATTGGGTCAACCCCTCGCGGTCTCGGAGGTCGATGAAAATGACGCCGCCGTGGTCACGCGCGGAATTGACCCAACCGATGAGCGTGACGGTTTGGCCGATGTGGGATTCGCGGAGTTCGTTGCAATGATGTGTGCGCATGGGAAAAGATTTAAGAATTGTTCAACCACGGATGGACTGGATAAACGCAGATGGAAGAGATGGGATTAAGAATTGAGATTTGGGGCTGATGGTGGAGTCAGTGTAACACGAGGGAACTGAAGTTTTGCATATTTGAAATTCATGATCAATCCAACTTGGAGACCAGTGGCACGCAGGTAGTTTAACATACGTCCGACTTCGTGATCCGTGATGCGGTCGATGGTTTTGGTGTCAACCACTACCTGACCGAATACAATTAGATCGGGAACGTATTCTCCAACTTTGGCATCTCGGTAAATGATTGGGTAGCGAGCTTGCTGTGTGAAAGGTATATCATGATACCTGAAATCGACGACCAGAGCTTCCTCATAGAGCTTTTCATGGTATCCATGCCCCAGAGCATTGAGAACGGCGAACGCGCAACCGATAATCTGCTCGGTTTCCAAAACATGAATTCCATCTCTTCCATCTGCGTCCATCCTGTTAATCTGTGGTTAAATTTCTTCAGGCCAGCAGTGGACCATCAGGTTGTAGCAAGCGATCTGTTAGCCAGTCGATAGCAGTCTCGGCGTTGCCGGATTCTTCGGTGCGGCTAGCGAGGACTTTCAGCTTGAGTTCGGGATATTCGGCACCGACGACGAGGGCAAAACGGGCACCGGATTTTTCGGCGCTTTGGAATTGTTTCGCAACCTTGGGCGAGCCTAACGGATGATCCGCAGAGATGCCAGCGCGGCGGAGATCGGTGACGAGGCGAAGGGCATTCGCGCGTTTTGATTCATCGGCGACGACGACGTAAATGTCACAGGCGGCGGCATTGCGTTGGAGCCACACTTCCATCTGCATCGCCGTGTGCGCCGTTTCCTCGATGAGGTTGCGGATGACGTAATCGCCCATCGCGAAGCCGGTCGCGGCCATGTCGGTCGCACCGTCGGAAATCGTGGAAATGAGCGTGTCATAGCGGCCACCACCAGCGACGGCGCGCATGGATTTTTTCGCATCGAAGACCTCGAAAACGACGCCGGTATAGTAAGCAAGGCCGCGGACGATCGAGAGATCCAGTTCCACAAATTCCGCAAAACCCCGAGCTGCTAGATCCTCACGGATCGCAATGAAAGCCGTAGAGGCATTCGCTGGATCGGCGATGAAAGCTCGGACGCCATCAGGTGTTAGGGAAAACGCCGCAAGCTTTTGTTCGAGCACGTCGGGTTTCTCGCGCCCGATCTTGTCGATGATGCCGAGAAAATCCGGGATGCGCTCTTCCGGGATGCATTTTGCCTCCGCGAAGTCGATCCATGCCTTGCGGTCGGACACCCGAACGACGAAATCCCCGGCGACAAAGCCGAACGCCAGCATCGTCTCGATCGCCAGCGCGATCAGCTCAGCATCGGCAGACGGACCCGCTTCACCGAGAATATCCACGTTGAACTGATGGAACTCGCGTCCCCGGCCCTTTTGCGGTTTCTCATAACGGAAACACTGGCCGATTTCGAACCACTTGAGAGGCTTTGGAAAATCCCGCTGATGTTGTGCGACGATCCGCGCCAGCGATGCCGTTACCTCGGGCCGCAGCGTCACATCGCGCCCACCCTGGTCCTCGAAGCGGAAAAGCTGCGACGAAAGCTCACCGCCGGATTTTTTCAAATACAGGCCCGTGTCTTCCAAAACGGGCGTTTCGTATTCCACATAGCCACAGCGGCGGGCGACCGAGCGCCAGGTCTCGAACAAATAATTGCGGACCGCGCATTCACGGGGAGTGAAGTCGCGGAAACCGGGAAGTGCTTGGAAAGTAGGTCCTGCCATGGGCGGGCGGCGAGGATGCACGGCGTTCCTGGCATTTCAAGGTTCTATTCCCACAGCTTCGCCACCCCATCGTGAATCCTGAAAAAACAGCACCCGGCCGGGTCAGTGATTTCCTTCGAATTTCGCCGCTTTGCCGATTGCGCTCATCGGCGTGCGTGCCAGAGTGGGCGCAGAAAACGAATGACAACGGAGAACTTGCAAGAGCGGATCGCAGAAACGAGTGGCTGGATTCAAGCGGTGAAGGAGGAAATGGCGCGGGTCCTTGTGGGCCAGGAACGGTTGGTGGACCGGCTCCTCATCGGGCTGCTGTGCAATGGCCACATCCTGCTGGAAGGGGTGCCGGGATTGGCGAAGACCCTCGCGGTAAAGGCGCTTTCCGGCTCGCTTCACGCGTCGTTCGCACGCTTCCAATTCACCCCGGACCTGCTGCCCGCCGACCTCGTGGGGACGATGGTCTATTACCCGCAGGAAATGAAATTCGAGCCGAAACTGGGGCCGATTTTCAACAACCTCATCCTCGCCGATGAAATCAACCGCGCCCCCGCCAAAGTCCAGTCCGCCTTGCTAGAGGCGATGCAAGAGCGGCAAGTGACGCTCGGCGACCGCTCGTATCCTCTGCCCCAACCGTTTCTCGTGCTGGCCACGCAAAACCCGATCGACCAGGAAGGCACCTATCAACTCCCGGAGGCCCAGCTCGACCGCTTCCTGCTCAAAGTCACCGTCGGCTATCCATCCAAGGACGAGGAGTTGGACATTCTCGACCGGATGGCCACCTCGACATCACCCTATCAGACGAAAACAGTGGCGACGCCCGAGCAAGTGGCCGCCTCACGCGACTTGGTGAACCAAATTTACATCGACCCCGCGATCCGCAAATACATCGTGCAAATCATCCACACCACCCGCTATCCGGCGCTCGTCGATGCACCATTGAAAAACCTCGTCCGCGCCGGAGCCTCGCCCCGGGGTACTATCAATCTCGCGCTGTCCGCCCGCGCCCGCGCCTTCATGCAAGGCCGGGCTTACGTCACCCCGCAGGATGTGAAGGACATGGCACTCGACGTTCTGCGCCACCGGATTCTTCTAACGTATGAAGCGGAAGCCGAGGAAGTAACTACCGACACGGTGATCGAGCGAATCATGGCCAAGGTGGCGGTGCCTTGAAGAAGTTGAGAGTCGCTGGTTGAGAGTTGAGAGATAGAAAAGAACGTGCTGACCGACCAACAAATCGAGGAAATGATGGCGCGGGTGCGCAAGCTGGAGCTGAAGGCCCGGCGCTTGGTGCGCGAGTCGTTTTCCGGCGAGTATCTATCATCGTTTCGTGGGCAGGGCTTGGACTTCGATGATTTCCGCGAATACCAACATGGCGACGAGGTGCGGTTCATTGACTGGAATGTGACGGCGCGGATGAACCTGCCCTACGTCCGGAAATTTCGTGAAGAGCGCGAACTGTCAGTCGTGGTCGCGGTGGATGTCTCCGGCTCGGCGGACTATGGCAGCGTCTCGCTCAGCAAGCGCGAGGTGGCGGCGGAAACGGCGGCGGTGCTGGGATTCAGCGCACTGCACAATGGCGACAAAGTGGGTCTGCTGATTTTCGCAGATGAACCGATCCTCTTCATCCCGCCGGAAAAAGGTAGCCGCCATTTGCTCCGCATGATCCGGGAAATCTTGGTGGCGAAACCAACAAATCCCGGCACCTCGGTGGCCGCAGCCTGCGATTTCCTCGTGCGGACACTGCGGCGGAAATCGCTGGTTTTTCTGATCTCGGATTTTTTCTCCGACCCGCTGGACAAACCGTTAGGCAAGCTGGCACGGAAACACGAGAGTATCGCACTGCGGGTGCTAGACCCGCTGGAATCCCGACTGCCCAAGGCTGGCAAGGTCGTGATGGTCGATCCTGAGACGGGCTTTGAAACGCTGGTGAACACCGGCAACTCAAACCTGCGGATGGGCTATGCGAAACTGATGATGCGCCACCAGGAAGGCGTGGCCGCGATTTTCAAGAAACACGGCATCGACTCCGCAGATTTGAAAACCGATGGCGACACGCTGGCCGCCCTTCACCTGCTCTTGAAAAAACGTGGCCGCAAGCGCTCCGGTTAGAAAATCCGATGCCCGATAAATCCCGCAGTTTCGAACTCCAGGAACCACGCTCGCCCGAGTCGCTGGTGCCGGACCCGTGGCTGGAACCGTGGATGATCGCGGCAGCCAGCGTGCTGCTGCTTGTGCTGTTAGGACTGTGGTTTTTCCACAAAAAGAAACCGCTACCGGTCGATCCGCTGGCGATCCGCCGCGCTGCGCATGCGGAGGCTGCCGCCGCGTTGGAACAGATCGGCGCGGTGTCGGCCCGCGAGGCGGCGGTGCGCTGCTCGCTGATCCTGCGGAAATTTCTATCCATCGCGGCAGGCGATCCCGCCTTGTTCGAAACGCATGAGGAAACCCTCGCCCGCCACGATGCCTTGCAGGGCTTTTCCCCACCGGCGCGCGCGGCAGCGGCCAGCGGTTTCAGCAAACTCGCCGCCTTGAAATACGCGCCTGAAATCCCGGACATAGCAGCCACCGAGGTGATCGCCGGATCACGCGAACTGCTAGAAACCCTGCACCTCGGCTTCCAGGCATGAGCGCGTTTTTCCACCACTTCCGTTTCGCCCAACCGGGCTGGTTGCTATTGCTACTGCCAGCCTTTCTCCTGTTGCTGCTGCGCCGTGGCAGAGGCTCGGATTCGGCCGTGGTTTTCCCGAATCTATCCGTTCTGCTCAGCCTCGGCAAACGCGTCCGGCGCGTGGCTTGGAATCTCGGCCTGCCACTCGCCTACGTCGCACTGTTCTGCGCCATCAACACCATGGCCCGCCCGGTTTGGCGCAACGAATATCAAAGCCGCTCGGCCAGCGGGATCGACATCATGCTGGCCCTCGATCTATCTCTTTCGATGAACATCGAGGATTTCGTCGATCGGGGAGTACGTGCGAAACGCATCGATGTGGCGAAAAAAGTGATCGACGATTTCATCAGCCACCGACCCGAGGATCGGATGGGTCTGATCGCCTTCGCCGGTCGCCCGCGCGACGCCAGCCCGATCACGCTGGACCACCAATGGCTGAGAAATTCTCTCAGCGAACTCCGTCTGAACGATCGCGACAACGGGACCATCAAGGAGCAAGGCACCGCCATCGGATCCGCCCTCGCCGCCGCGGCCGTGCGCTTGGAAGCGCGGGATGCGAAGAGCAAGATCATCGTCCTCATCACCGACGGTGCTAACAACTCGGGGAAAATCTCCCCACTCGAAGCTGCCGAGCACGCGAAGACGCTAGGCATCAAGATTTACACCGTGGCCATCGGCACCACGGAAGGCCGGGTGGATCAGAGCGTGATGCGTTTCCCCTATCAGGAATTCGATCTTCCGACGCTAACAAAAATCGCCGAGATGACCGGGGCCGAGCATTATTGGGCGCAGGATCTCGCCACGCTCAAGCGGACTTTCACCACCATCGACAGCCTGGAAAAAACCGATGCGAAAAGTCTGACCGTAATCGACGATACCGAGTTGTTTCCCTGGTTCGCCGGTGTCACTTTGCTTGCGGCCTTGGCTGCGGCGATCTATATGGTAATCAATCCCCCACCCTCCGTCTGATCTCATGAACTTCGCCCAACCCGGCTGGCTCGCCCTGCTGCTGCTGCTCCCGATCTTGGGTATCGGCGCGGTGCTGGTCTCGCGGCTGAAACGGCGGCAATGGTCGGCCTTCGCAGCACCCCGCCTGCGCGCTGCCCTGCACAAACGCAGCAGTCCGCTGCCCCGCTGGCTCGCGCTGTTTTTCCTCCTCGCCGCCACCGCCGCGACCCTCTGCGCCCTCGCCCGTCCACGCGGTGATGCGGGCACTCGGATGGAAAAAACCTTGGGCCGCAACGTGATGCTCGCCCTCGATATTTCCCGCAGCATGCGCGTCAACGATGTGAAACCCGACCGCCTCGCTCAGGCCAAGGTCGTCATTTACGAACTGCTAGAAGCCATGCCCAACGAGCGCATCGGCCTAATCGGTTTCGCCGGCAGTCCGTATGTCTATGCCCCGCTCACCATCGACCACACTGCGGTCCATGATACCGTTGAACAGATCGACGAAACCTGGGCCCCGCGTGGTGGCTCGGACCTCCCCGCCGCCGTCCAACTCGCGACCGATACCTTGAAAAAAACCGGCCAGAAAAATAACGCCCTCGTCATTCTCAGCGATGGCGAGGAGGTCCACGACGACGACCAACACCGTGGCGCGCTCAACGCAGCGATTGCGGCAGCGGAGCAGGCCGGGGTGTACGTCATCGCCGTCGGGGTCGGCACGGAAGATGGTGGCTACGTCCCTAAAGCGGATTTCCCGAACGAACCAATGGTGGACCGCAAGGGCCACACGATCATCAGCCGCTTGCAATCCACCACACTCCGCAAGCTGGCGGACGACACCAAAGGACGCTTCGCCTTGGCTGGCTCGGGGCTGGATATCCCAGCCTTGGTGAAGTCGGTAGTGAAGGATCTGGATGCCTTTGAAATGGATGGCCGAGAACGCAAAGTGACCATCGAGTTCTATCAGTGGCTGATGTTTCCGGCGATCCTCTTCCTCTTCGTTTCGATCATCGCAGGCACCCGCTGGCAGGGCTTACGGACGACGATTTTTCTAGCAGGTGCCTTCCTAACAATTCCTAACACCCGTGCGGGTGAGGCCACCACCGCCAAGGCCGCACTGACCGCACACCGCAACGAGGAGGCCCGCGATGCTTATCACTCGCTCGCCGGGAATGCGAATCTTCCTGAAACCCAGGCCCGCTACCGACTCGGCGAGGCCACCGCTGCTTACCGTGCCGGAGATTTCCGCAGCGCCCGCAGCGCCTACAGCCAGTCCCTGCTTTCGAGCGATTCCCAGGTCCGCTCGAACAGCCATCTCGGCTTGGGAAACTCTTTGTTCCAGCTCGGTTGGAAAGGTCTCTCTGGGGACGCCTACCCCGCCGATCCCGCAACGGTCCCGGACCTCAACCGCTTCGACACCATCGTCAAGGAAGCCCTCGCAAAACTCCGCACCGCCGAGGCTCCAGACGACGGCGACACGGCTGGCATCGTCCAGTTTGAAGCAATCATCACCAATTGGGCGGATGCCGTTAGACACTATGACTCGGTGCTGGCCCAATCCCCAAGCGACTCGACGGCCACCAAGAACCGCGAACTGATCATGACCTACCTCGATCGATTGGCAGAACTGCTCGACGAGGAGCAAAAGGACACCGAACAAGCCATGCCCCAAGCCGCGCCCGGCGATGGCAAGCCGCAGCAGGGCGATGGCAAGGCCGAACCAAAAGAAGGCGAGGATGGCCAGCAGGGGCCGAAAAAACCCGGCGACAAGGGCGAGGGCAAAAAGGATCCCAAGGACGGTAAAGGCGACCAGGGCGACAAACCCGAAGACGGCAAAAACGGCCCGAAGAAGACCCCCAAAAATCCCGCACGCGACAAGGATGGGGAAAATCCCAACGAGTCCCCGTCCGACCGCGCCAAACGCATCCTCAAGGACAACGCGGATCTGGAAAAAGGCCCCATCTCCCGTGGCCGCCGCGAGTTCCGGGATGCGGAGAAAGATTGGTAATCTATGAACATTTGGCAACATTCCACCGTCGTTCTCGTCTGGCTTGCGCTCGCCGCACTCGGCCACGGCCAGACCTCCAGCCGACTCTCTTCATGCTTCCTCGCCCGTGGCGAACAAGCCCTGCTAGAAATCTCCGTGAGCGGCGGCAGGCCCGATGAAATCCCGGAAATTTCCGACCTCAAAGACATCGACATCCGCCCCTCCGGCCGTGGTCCGCTAACACGCAGACTCACTGTCAGTCGGGTGGAATATGTCTTCGAATATCTCATCTCCGGTTACGCCATCGGCAGCCACACCATCCCACCGATCTCCGTGATGGTGGATGGGCTGAAAACGGTAACCGAGCCGATCGACTTCGTGATTTTCAATCCCGACGATCTCAAATGGTCCGAGGTCCGAAACGGCGAAAAAACGGTTCGCTACGCCAGTTTCTTCCGCACCCTGGGTGGCAAGGTTTATGAAAACCAAACCATCCCCACCGAGATCAAAATCTTCGTCCCCCAGCAACTGACCGTCGAGGACTGGGGCATCCCCGACTTCGAGCGCGACGGCATCACCGCGTGGCGGTTCCAACCCTCGCCGATGCGCGGTATCGTAAACTTGTTAGGCACGCCTTGTTTCTCCGTTTCCTACCCCAGCACCATCACGGCGACCCGCACCGGCAAGGTCGCCATCGGCCCCGCGAAGGTCCGACTCACCACCCGCGAGGTGATCATGGATCCCTTCCCCCGCCAGGTGAATCCGGAGGTCTATCTGGATGTTCCCAAGCTGGAAATTGAAGCCCTGCCCCTCCCTCCCGGCGCGCCTGAAGGATTTGAAAACGCCGTCGGTAGTTTCAAGCTCAGCGCTGTCACCGCCGTCACCGAGATTCAGGAAGGCGACCCAGTCACCGTGGATCTCGTCATCAGCGGCAGTGGCAATCTCGACACCCTTCACCCGCCGAAACTCGCCGATGCCAACGGTTGGAAAATCTACGGCACCACTAGCAACGAACGTGGCGATGAGCGCCGCCAGCTTGCCGGCAACATCGTCTTCCACCAGTCGCTCCGCCCCTTGTCCATCAAAACGGAAATCCCCGCCTTCCGCCTCGTCTATTTCGACCCCAAGGATGAGACCTACAAGACGGTCACCACCGCGCCGATCGCCTTGATCATGCATCCTAACACCTCACTGAAACCCGAATCCACCGGCCTCGCGCCACCGGTCCCGTTAGAACGCATGACTGACATTCTCGCCATCCTTCGCCCGGCCCGCCTCACCATGCCAGCCGCGTCCGGCCCGCCGCTTTGGCTCGGTCATGTCATCGCCATCCTGCTCGCACTCGGCCTCATCGCCAAAGCCTTCTGGCTGCGCCATGGACCAGCGCTCAGGAAAGATCCGATCCTCGCCGCCCGTCTTGCACAGCTCAATGCAATCCGCACCGCCGATGACGAGGAATTTCTCAAAGCCAGCGGAAGTTTCATCGAGCGTTGGTTAGGCGGCTGTCCTACCCCGGAAACCCAAGCCGTGCTGGCTGAGCGCGACGCCCTTTGCTTCCGTGCCGGAAATTCCAAGATCGCGCTCGATCCGAAACGCCGTGTCGAAATTCTCAAGCTCCTCCGCAAGACCGCCGTCACTCTGATTTTCCTCGTCACCCTCGGCCACGCCCCTCCAGCCCGCGCTGCCGATGTCGCCACCTCCGCCCCCGAAGCCTACGAAGCCGCGAAATACGACGATGCCATCCGACTCTGGCTCCAGGCCGGAAACTACGACCAACTCACCGCCGACACGCTCTACGACATCGGCAACGCCTGCTATCGTTCCGGTTCCCCCGGCCACGCCGCGCTCTACTATCGCCGCGCCCTCGTCCGCAATTCCGCCCACCCGGAAGCCCGCCAGAACCTCCGTTTCATCGAACGAAAATACGGCTCCATCAGCGTCCAACGCCCGGAATACCAATACGCCCTGGCCAAGCTACCGCTGCCCGTCTGGCAGTCGATCGGTTGGAGCGGCCTCTGGCTCTGCGGCCTCGCTCTGCTCGTTTTCCCCGCCACCCGGCCCGAGGCTCGCCTACGAATCGCCGCCGTCGGCGCACTCGTCATCGGCCCCATCCTCATCTCCGCCGGCGTCCTTGGCTGGCGCTATTTTCCGAACGATGCCGAGTTCGCACCCGTGATCAGACAAGCCGTCATCATCAGCGAAAAAATCGCCCTCCACACCGACGCCGCCCGCACCGCCCCGGAAGTCATCGACGCGCCGCCCGGCTCGCTCTGCGAAATCATCCGCGTCTCAGGCCGCTGGGCCTACGTCTCCTTCGCCACCAAAACCCGCGGCTGGGTCCCCATCGAGTCCATCGAAAAAGTCATCCCCGACACCACCCCCACCCCACCCGATTTCCGCAAACCCAAGGCGGATGGGAAATCAGCGTGAGGTTGTTGTTGTATGCCTCCTCCGGAACATAACTAGAAGCCGTCTCAGGGAAGGAGTCGGGACCTTATTGTCCCGATCTTCGGTACTTGGTAAAGAGCACTGAAGCCGCGGCATTTGATCTATAGTTGCGTTTACGGATTCAAATGTAATCACATGTGGCGGCATTTTATCGTAAACACATTAGTTTTTTGCTAGCAGGCGACTGAATTTCCCGATAGTTAAGTGGGTTATTGCATGATGATTTAGATGGGAATTCTAATTTCGTCATGACCGTCGCACAACTCTACGCCTGCTGAATTTCACAAGCATCTTGTCCAAGTCAACTCATTCAATCGCCATGAATTCCACATCACGCCCCGATCCCTTCGCTGCCATCTTTATGATGGCGTTTGCAGTCTGCCTCACTGTCATGCCACTGCAAGCCACGGTGACCTTGGGGACGAACGACCTGTTCACCACGAACTCGACCGCCACCGGCGATCTCACCACCGGTGGAAGCATTACTGCCAGCGGAAACATTACAGCTACGGGCTGGGGCAAATTCAATGATGGAATCGACATGGGGCCAAACGCGGAAACCAGCATCAACTGGCTGGGCTCTAAGACCACCGCCTTCGACATCACGGAGGCACATGGCGTTTTTCTTTGGCGCGATGCCATCGTGACATCCCCGTCAGCTTCCGCAAAAAATAAGATGCAGATAGACGCCGACAATAGTCTCACTCTCTACAAGACTGACGGCGTAACCGCAGGAATCATACTGGCTCCGAACTCCGGGAAGATCACTTTGCCTGCTGGCAGCACCAGCGGAATCTATTTTGGCGGAAATTCAAATCCAGCTTTGAAGGCGGATGCGAATGGTGCTGCGATTTTCTCGTCAAAAGTTTTGTTTGAAAATGGGGCAGACTTCGGCAGCGGAAACACCCTGAATGCATCCAACGTCCAATATCTCAGAAGCACACTTGCCAATCTGGGATATAGTGACACGCCGAGCAACGCCACTCCGATTAGTGGAATCAATACATCAGGGAGCATCACGATCAACAAAATGATCGGAGTCGGTAACTTCTTGTATGCAGTGGGATATTTCCGTGGGTCGGCAACAATCGGTAGTGCCTATCTATATTGTGGGGAGCCAGGGATGGGAGGATTCGTTGCTAAATGCTCACCAGATGGCTCGGTGATCTGGGCAAAGCAAATCCTCTCTTCTACAAACGATTGTGAAGCATTCGCAGTGGCGGCAAATGCCGCAGGACAAGTTGCATCGGCTGGCCGATATTCCGGAGTCACCAACTTTTTTGGGGCAGGAAAGGAAATCACTTCAAATCAGTCAGATGGTTACGTCGCAGTCTATAACTCAACTGGAGATGTTCAGTGGGCCAGGACCTTTGGAGGTAACAGCGTGGACTTCATTCGAGCAGTCGCAATTGCTGGCGATGGGTCCGTCGCCGCTGGGGCAACCTTTGACGGCTCCGTTACATCACAAGGGGCAACAAACCTTTCAAGCGTGGGATCATATGACTCAGCGGTCATTCTGTTTTCCTCCGCTGGGGGCGTCTTATGGGCGAAGCAAATAGGCAGTTCAGGCTTCGATCAAATTTCATCTGTAACAATCGGCAGCACGGGGAATGTCACGGCGTCAGGACGATTTAATAGTGCGATAACCACATTGGGAACAATGAACATCAATAGCGCAGGATCTGACGATGGATACCTCGTTCAATTCAACGGAGCGACAGGCCAACCTATTTGGTCTAAAGCGTTGGGCGGGGTCTCAAGCGATTCTGCCACTGGTCATATCGAAGATTCATTTGGCAACATTTTTGTTCATGGTATGTTTCATGGAGCAACCACCAACTTGGAAGCCGGAAAGAATAAAACTGGTCCCTCGGTCCCTATCGCCCAGCGCCTGCGCGTGCTGGTCACAGGTGGAGCAGACAGCCCGCTGGCCGCGTGGAGCAAACTCAAAAACTGTGTGGCCGCAGGCGATTTTGAGGCGGCCGGTGAGTGTCTGAGCGAATCCCACCGCGATGGTCTCAAGGCGATGATGATCAAGCTTGGACCGGAACTCGCCCCGACCATGCTAAATGATTTTGGTCAACTCCAGCAAATAGCCCTGTATGATGATGTTGCCACCTATGCCGGCGATATCACCACCCCCGAAGGGGTGATCACCTTCTTGGCTAGCTTTATTCGAGAAGACGGTGCATGGAAAATTTTCTCATTTTAGTATTGACCCACCATTCAATGATTACCTCCCTACATAAACCTTGGATTCGATGTGCCCTCAAACTGCTGACGCCCGTTCTGCTCATTGCGGCTAGTGGCTGCAAACAGACCAAAGACGACACTTGGTACTGCTACGATAGAAAGGGTAAGCCAGTTGAAGGCGTGCTAATTATATGCCGTTATAGTTTGGCCAATTCTGGCAGGGCTGCTATCAATCACCGCTTTAGCAATGCCACAGGAATGATCCTCATCAATCTTGATGACGACACCCCGGATGGGTTGATCAGGGGTTATAGCTGTATTTATTCAGCTAACTTGAAAAGTGGGGACATTGGTCTGGGAGAGCGTTGGCATGAGGGGCAACCTGTTCCAGCCATGCCGGTATATTTCGATGAGTGGAACAAAAAGATTTATCTAAAAAGCGGAATTGATGACCCTGTGATTTGGCATTCTGCCCTCACCAGTCTTATTAGTTCATATTCCGAATTGATAGGGAATACCAATGGAGGGGCGAAGTTGAATGCGGAACTTTCGAGCCTTGTTTCCCAGGAACGGGCTCTTTTTTTGGAGAGATATGGCGAACAGGTGGTTCCATTGGAATATCTCAAAACCGGATGGATCTTTCGCGTTCATTATCTCAATATCGATAAAAGTCGTAGTGACGGCTTAAAATTCAAAGATATTACCCTTCCTCTTCCTAAACTATGATGACCATGAAAGACTTAAAACTTCGACTGTTGTTGGCGGGAATAATCGTTTTATTGCCCCGCCTGCACGCTCACGATAACCTTACCATTCATCCAATGCTGACGGATAGAGCGTATGACGCTTGGAGCCAAGAAGCCGATAATACATTTTTTAGAGACCTTTCTATTGATCCTTCGGATACTCCAGATTTTTCTGCAATGGCTGGTGGAGCTGACTCATTATCGAAAAAGGACATGATCATAACGGCGTTTGATAAGTGGACTGATCGACCATGGACACTAAAAAAATGGCTCATTGCAGGGGCGATCGATGAGGATGACCCAAACAACCGATGCTTGGCTCATTTTTATAATCCTATTCCGGTTGACGGCAAACATGCTCTTACAGATCCAATTGAGGTAGGTGGACGCGATTCCTTCCAATGGGCCACAACAGGCGATAATTTTATACCGCCTCCGATAACAAACAAGTCACCACCCGGAGCGAATTTGGAATGCTGGAATGAAGCCCGTCTTTTGTATTTTCGCGCTTTGACATTACCGGTCAAACAACACCGTGAATCGCACCTTGCCCACACATTTTATGCACTAGGGAAAGTGAGCCATCTATTGCAAGATCTATCTCAGCCGGATCACGTGCGCAATGATGCCCACTTGATAGATAAATTCAGATGGATTGAGAATTATGGTGCCGATAATATCACACGTATAAGGACATGGGCAGAGCTTGCAGGCGTTAAGGCCTTGGACTGGCGTGCGGCTCGCTTTGTCAGGATAAAGGATTTTTGGGATCGGGGAATTTATAACGGGAACCCGGCTGCTTTGGATGCAGACACCAGCGAGAATGCAGCCGCTTCTGGTGCCATACTCGGTCTTGCGGAGTTTGTTAACGGCAATTTTTTGGGAGAAGACGCTTCCTATGAAGAGGTGACTGGCGGGAACCAAAATTTCTCTCATCCCGCCTTAACGGATACTAATTTCAAGACCTTTTCTCCCTTAAATCCAGGTTTTTTTTTGAAAGCTGTCACATGGACAGATCTTTCCAAACAAAATCCAAAGTCAGGAAAACTTCGTGCAAGTGTCTTTTTAAAGAAGGAGCGGTCAGGAGTTACGGTGGAAAAGCATTCTCTTCTTAATTACTCGACAGTATTTGATACTAGAATTGATGGAGGTAATGAAAACTCTGGACCACCAAATGTGTCAATTAATGCCCCAGACGTGCTGGCGCAATACCATAAAACCGTATTGCCCAAGGCAATCCAATACACCGCCGGTCTTCTGGATTACTTCTTCCGCGGGAAGCTCGAAGTCAGCATTGAGTGGGACGAGGAGACAGGCAAGGAGAAGCTTGTGATTACCAATAGGTCAGGCAGCGCGATCAAAGGAGGAGTGTTTAAACTTTATTATGATACGCATGATTCCAACGAAACCCGGTCTGAGGTAAGTACTTTAGTAGTTGATAATGGCTCGTGGAATAATTCAAGGATCCTCGAAGACGGTGAAACGATCAACGCAAGTTTTGAGCCATTGTCCGTAGATTCCGAATGCATGCTGGTTTATAAAGGGGCCATTGGCTTAAACGAAAATGGCAGCGAGGCTGATCCTATTGAAGCTGGCCACGCCGTAGCTGCCATTCACTTCTATTATGAAACTCCGACGAACCCGGAGCCGAGGATAGATTGCCAAAGCGTGTTCGCGTCATTGGGTAGCTACGGTTTTTCTAATCCAGCCGATGAAACCTGGAAAATTTATCGGAAGAAATGGACAGTGACCTCTAAGGTGGGAGATGGGGATGCTTACATCAGCGATAGCGCCCGTGTCACTGGATCGAGCAGTGGGTCCATCACCACGGGCGTGGAATACGACATCAATTATCAGGGCGAAGTATCCGAGCCAGGCGGCTCTCACTCGTTCACGCCTATCGGGAAGGCGATCTGCGGATGCGTGGGGGAATACAGCTCGGCCAACACATTGGATTACGACCTCGACACCGACCCCGCCACCTTCGAGACCAAGACAATTAGCACCACCACGAAGACGATTTCTAACGCGTCGGGTGATGCGAATCCCGACGATCCACCCTCTGTCTATCCGCCCTGCTCATATCGCGTGACCACAGACAATGTGGTCACGCTGTGGACGCTGGTGAATGGCACGCTGGTGCCCGTTGACGGCTTTCCGATCACGACGAAGCAGGTGGTAGTGAATGCTGGCCCGCTTTTTATCACAGATGGAGTCGTTACCACGACAGGGCCAGACGATCACTACGACGAAGGGACGAGCCTCGCGGATTGGCAGTCTGCCGCGCGGGCAGTAATAATGGGAGCGTTGGATTTCCCGACCACACTGGAAGGATCTGGCGGCACGCTAGGCAGCTACTGTTTCAGTTCCACCAGTGCGACCTCACCAGCGCCGGGAGACGGAGCTGAAATTCAGGCGCTAAAGGCGCGATTCCGCGTGGGTATCCCGAACACTCCAAACTACGGAGAATATACGGCGGCGCACGCGGTAGCTACAGCCCTCCACGCGGCGTGGTTGGCGGGCGGTTCGATAGGGGCGGAACCCCAAATCCCGGTGCTGCGAACGGTGTTCGAGGTGCAATGGGACATTGGTTTTTTCCCGAAAGAATGGACGGATTGGAAGGCTCTGAGGGATGCCTACGATGGGGTAGTGGCGCAGCGGGCAGCGCACGCGGTCTGGGTGACAGAAGGCAGCCATGGCACGGAGCCGCCATACCCGGATTTGCCAGACGAGCCCGGAGCGGAACCGACGAGGCCATCACTGGTGACAACCGGGAGCTGGAATTGGGGTGGCAACCCGGATGCGCCATGGAGTGAATATTTCACGATTCCGCTGCCAGCGACGGACGGTGTGATGAAGAGGGTCAATCTCATGACCAAGGGATATGCTGGCGTGCAGCCGACTACTTGGGGAGAGGTTTTCGTTTTCGATGAATGAACTCGTCGCAAGACTCTGGCTCCAGGCCGGAAACTACGACCAACTCACCGCCGATCAACCGCCGGAATATGGCTGGCAAGCGGAACCGATTCGCGCTCAGAATGGCCGGGTGACGATCTTGCGAAAAGCACCCTGGTTCGCCGCCGCATCACGCCGCAAGCGCTGGCTGGTCGGCGTTTCCGGCGGTGCGGATTCAGTGGCATTGTTGCATTTGCTGATAGAGGCAGGATTTTTAAATCCAATCGTCTGCCATCTGGATCACGGCCTGCGCGGGCAGGAATCCGCTGCAGATGCGAAATTTGTCAAACGACTGGCGCAGCGTCACGGGCTGGAGTGTGAAATCGGCCGCATGGATGTGGCGAAGCGGATGGCCGAAAGCGGCGGGTCGATGGAAACGACAGCCCGCACTGCACGGCATGAGTTTTTCGCCAACTGCGTGACTAAATATAAATGCCCGCGGCTCCTGTTAGCCCATCACGCGGATGACCAAGCGGAGACGGTTTTGTGGAACCTGCTGCGCGGCTCATACGGCATGAAAGGGATGCGCCCCGAACATCAGATCATCACGGAGTCCGGCGTGAAAATGGAAATTCATCGCCCCTTGTTAGGGGTGCGGCGGGTGGAATTGCGCGACTGGTTACTTGCTAACAAAAAGCGCTGGCGGGAGGACGCGAGCAATGCGGAACCCATCGCCATTCGGAATCGGTTGCGGCATGAGGCACTGCCATTGTTAGGAGAAATTTCCGGACGCGATGCGGTGTCGGCCTTCACGCGCGGCGCGGACGATGCGGAAGCGCTCGCCCACTTGGAAACTTGGGCACTGGAGCAAACGAAGGTACACGATCCACAAGGACGCTTGCATCTCGGCGCGCTCAGATTACTGCCACCGGTCATGCAACGGCTCGTGGTGCGGAAGTTTTTAACCGATCACGGGATTGGTGCCTTGGATCGGGATCTGATCGTGCGCTGCACCGGCCTGCTGGATGTGACTCTTCCGGCGGTGATCAATCTCCCCGGCGGGGGCAAATTCCGCCGCCGCGCGGGACGCTTGTGGATTGAGTTAGAGTGATTCCCAGCTCCAGCAATTAAGTGACTCCGGGCGCTGTGGAATTATTGCTTGGCCTCCAGTCCGCCGGTGCCTAGGCTACCGTCATGTTTAAAACCCCTACATTGCTGTTGTCCTTGGGTCTCGGGTTATTCAGCCCATTACTTGCGGAGCCGTCCCACAAGCTGTTGTTTTTCACCAAGTCTAGCGGCTTTGAACACAGCGTGATTTCATGGAAGAGCGGAAAACCGAGCGTCGCGGAAAAGATTTTCATCGAGCTTGGCACCAAGCACCCGTGGGAATTCGAGTTTTCCAAAGATGGCTCGAAATTTTCCAAAGATTACCTCGCGGGCTTTGATGCGGTGATTTTCTACACCACTGGCGACCTGACTACCTCGGGTACCGATGCCCAACCGCCAATGTCACCCGCAGGCAAGCAAGCCTTGTTCGACTATGTGAAAAGTGGCAAGGGCTTTATCGGCCTGCATTCCGCCAGCGATACCTTTCACACCGCGAACGAGTCGAAAAAAGGCCCGGATCGCTATACGAATCACGGCAAGGATGCCGATCCCTACGTCCGCTTCCTAGGCGGCGAGTTCATCATCCACGGCGCCCAGCAGGTGGCAACGAACAAGGTCATCGACAAGGCGTTTCCGGGCTTTTCGGATGTGGGCGAAAGTTTCTCGTTCAACGAGGAATGGTATTCGCTCAAGGATTTTTCCTCGGACATCCACGTGCTAACCGTAATCGACGCGCCAGCGATGAAGGGCGGCCCCTATCAGCGCCCCGCCTACCCGACCACCTGGGCGCGCGCGGAAGGCAAGGGCCGGGTCTTTTACACGGCGATGGGCCACCGCGATGACATCTGGACCAACCCAGCGTTCCAAAACATCCTCACCGGCGCGATCCGCTGGGCGACCCGCGATGTCGATGCGGAAATCCCGCCGAATCTCAAGACCGCTGCCCCTGAGGCGATGACGAATCCGCCGTTTACCGAACCGAAGCCAGCCGCGAAGAAGCCTGCGGATGCGAAGCCCGCTGAGCCGAATCCAAAGCCCTAACGGTAAATTGCGGCCAGACCCTCCACCAACAATAATTTGTTAATGTGGATACCTGGACCCATTCACCGGCACGAGGGAATAACTTCATAGCTTTAAATTCGGTTTTCGCACTCAACGAAAAATCCGCTGAGAAAACAGATAGAGATTGTTCCGCCACTCGGGCGTGTTGTGGGCGTTGCCATCTACATGATAGATATGGGCAACGCCCTTTTCCTTGAGATAATCATGCACGCCGCGATTGACGGTGATGAGGCCGTCCTTATTGCCGACAGAGAGCCAGAGGAGTTTCAATTGCTTCTTGGCGGCCTCCGGGTCGGGCACGAGTTCAGCGGCGGGCTTGGTGTTCGGGGCGGCGGAAAACGCGCCGAGCCAGGCAAAATGGTCGAGGTGGCCGAGGCCGAAATTCAGGGTTTGGCCCCCGCCCATTGAAAGTCCGGCGAGCGCGCGGTGCTCGCGGTCTGTTAGCGTGGAATACTTGCCATCAATCGCCGGGATGACATCCTTAAGCAGATCATTTTCAAAGTTGGCAAAGGCCGGTGCGGATTTGAAAAGATCGCCGGACGCGCGGTCGTTCTTCTGGGCACGGCCGTTTGGCATCACCGCGATCATCGGTACGAGTTTGCCGTCCGCCAGCAGGTTGTCCAAGATGATGTCGGGCAAGGCGAATTTCGCCCATTCGTGTTCGTCACCGCCGATGCCATGCAATAGATAGAGCACCGGATATTTCTTGTCCACCGAGTAACCGGGCGGTGTGTAAACCGACATCTTGCGCGTGGTGCCGACGGTCGTTGAAGCATATTCAATCACCTCGATTTTTCCATGTGGGATCGAGTCGCGCTTCACATCGAAGCCAGCCGGCGGATCAGGAAACGCGGGTTTGTCATCGGGTGTTAGAATAATGTTTTTGCCGGGTGCGCGGTTGTCGGTGTGCTCCTTCATTTCCGCAGGCACGGCGGCGGCGGGTTTGGCATTTTTCTGGAACAACAAGGGCGCGAACTCATGCAAATCACGCCGCCAGGTCTGCCACTCGTGGGCGGTGCCGGGGGATTCGTAAAATGTGGTTTTGATTCCACCCTGTTCGAGCGCGTCATGATAGTTTTTCACCCCCTCATGCATCCGTGCCGGTTCTTTGGTGCCGATGCCCAACCACACAAGATTGACCTTCGCATTGAAGGCCGCCGCATCCGCCAGCACGCCGTTGTTCGCGGTTTTAATATCGAAGTCCCCGCCGAAACCACCGCCCGCGCCGCTGAAGCCGCCGATATAGGAAAACTTGTCGAGGTTCGCCAAGGTGATGTTGAACGTCTGCATCCCGCCCATCGAGAGTCCGGCCATCGCGCGGTTTTCACGATCCGTCAGGGTGCGATAGGTGGAGTCGATCATCGGGATGAGATCCTTGATGAACACTTCCTCCAAGGTGCCGAACATGCGCTTGAAGTCCGGCGGCGTGCCTTTGGTATTCTTCGCAGGCGGGCCTAACGGCACTTCCGGCTCACCGGGTTTCCGCGCGTAGCCCTGCTCCATCACAATGAGCATGAGCTTCGCTTTTTTCTCAGCGATGAGATTGTCCATGATGTGGTTGACGTTGCCTTGGATGACCCAACCGCGCTCGTCCTCACCGCCGCCGTGCTGGAGATAGAGCACCGGGTAGCGCGTCGTCGTATCCGCATCATAACCGGGCGGGGTATAGATGAAAATCCGCCGCCAGGCTTCGGTGGTTTTTGAGAAATAAACACGCTCGCGGACCTCGCCATGAGGCACGTCCTTGGGCTGATAGAAATTGACCCCAGCCTCCGGAATTTCAATGCCACTTGTTTGCTTTCCCACACCATAGAAAGTCTCGCTCGCGGGATCATTCAAATACACCCCATTGATCACCACCCAATAGTAATGAAATCCCGGAACCAGCGGCTCCGTGGTGGCGGTCCAAAAGCCATCGGCTTCGCGGGTGGCGGGGTAGCGTTTGCCGAGATCGAAATCCACCTTGGTCGCGTCATTCGCCTTGATCCGGAACGTGACCCGGAGATCCGGCAGAATTCGCGGATACTGCGCACCTCGGACATTGGTGCTCGGTAATATGCCAGCGGGGGTTTCCTGGGCGGCGAGTGGCGCGATGCTCAGGAAAAGGAGAAACAGTGATGTAGCTAGATCGGGTTTCATGATTTATGATTGATAGGTTATTTAAGAACCGCAGGTTTGGCTGAGTCCACATCATCAGCGATATGCGGCCAGCCATCGGCATCCCAAGCAAGGGTCCGCAGGCCGATCACCGAACGGCCGGTGGCGGGGTAATAGTGGAAGGTGAAATAATCAGTTCCCTTCTCACTCAAGATTCCAGCATGACCAGGGCCGAAAATCCCGGCAGCCTTATCCGTCTGCATGAGGGCGTTGCTGGCATTTTCCTTGCCGTTTTTATCGACATAAGGACCGGTTGCCGACTTCGACCGCGCGATATGGATTTTATAAGTACTGCTCGCTCCATTGCAACAACCGCCGCTGTTCCAGAATAGATAGTAAAAGCCATTTCGATAATGAATATAAGAAGCTTCGATGTGGCCTTTGGCGACGGGATAGAATTTCGTATCCGCCGTGTCGCTCAGGCCGGTTTTCTGATCGAGTTTGATGACGAATATCTCAGGATCTTCCGCACCGTAGCGATAGCCGGAACCATAACATAGCCACAGTTTGCCGTCGGCATCCAGAAATGGCGCGGCGTCGATGCTGCCCCGCTTGTCGGCGAGCACGCTGCTGACGATCATCCCGCGGTCCGTCCAGCCGAAACCCGGCGCGGTGGGATCGAGGGTGGGACTGGTGGTCAAGCCGATGCAGGTCTGGCTGCTATCCTTGTTAGAAACTGAGTAGTAGAGATGATAGGAACCATTCCAGAATATTATATCCGGTGCCCAGATGCCGCGAGCGGTGGGGATAAGCGACTTCACCCAATCCGGCAGGCCTTTTTCAAATGGGTTCGTGCTATTTTCCCAATGCAACCGATCAGTAGAAACCTTCATACCGCCGCCGGTCGAACAGATATAGTATTTACCATTGCAAAGCACCATCCGCGAGGGGTCGTGCGAGCCGGTGTTGCCGGTTAGAATCACCGCCGCGCTTGAGGCCATTATCACCAGCCCGATGAGCAGCGACAACCATGGTTGCTTAATAACAATGTGCATGACCTTGGGTTTTGAAAAAAACACTACCCACTGATGACTGGTGGATGTTTCAAAATGTTTGGGAAAAGCACCGGCGGGAGAATGGATTTCAGCGACCGGCACGCCAGACTGTGGCTTCACCGAACTCGACCCGCACGTCCTCTGCGGTCCGGCGTGAGCGTGAGACCCAGCGGGCGAGGAGGCTTTCCAATAACAATAAAATGAACGCCGCCACCGCCAGCAGACGCCAGATTTCCCGCCCGAAACCCCGGCCCCGCATGACGCCGATGATGTCCGCCACGGAATGCGGTTGCAGCAGGTCGATGCGATGACGGACCAGCGCGAGATCGTCCGCCGTCATGCGCTCGAAGCGGCTCTCCCCCACGTCGCGGTTGACGGCCAAGGGCAGCGTGCCGTTTTCAATGCCGGGGATGATTCCATCCAACGAGTTGCCGGTTGAGACTTGATAGACTCCGGGCAGGGCCGGGCCGTCGATCGCCAATTCCCGGCCCCGGCGGCCCGCGCGAATCCATGCCTGCCTTACCAAACCGCGCGGGTCCACTGTTTTCATGCCGACCTCATCCGTCGCTCTAACGGGGATAAGCGCCGACGACGGAATGATCTGCCGTTTCTCGCCGGGCGGCGTCCAGAACAGGCGCACGAAAGCCTCCCCGCCATCCTGCTCGTAGTTGACCTCCAGCGGCTGAGGTTTCCCGGCTTCCAAGGTGACGCGACCGAGCGCGGGCGAGCCGGTCTGCGCCTGCATCGAGTTGCCATTGCCGATTTTAACAAACACCCGATCGTCCACCTCGGCTTCCAGCAAATACTCCCCACTCACCGGTGCGACCAGACTGCCAAGCCAGCGCACAGAAAACCCATCGCGCGGGACTTTGGGCGCGGGCTTGTCGTTGGTCCAAATGAAATCGATGGCTGGGTCAACCCGCTCTAACAGCGGCTTTTCCTTGCGGTCCTTTGTGTGGAAATATTTCGCAGAAAGGCCGCCGTTGCTTGAATCCAGGGCGAAGGCCGGGCTCCATGCGGAATCGACATTCAATTCCACCCCACCGCTGGCGAGCCAGGTGACCAGTTCGTGGACAAGCGGGACGAAGCTGCGGCGGGCGGGCAAATTTCCCGAACGGGCATCGAAGGCGCAGGTGGAGAGAATGGTACGACCGTTGCCGTAGTTGCGAGTCGCGAGGAAGGCATCGCCGTTAGAAAATGCCGCCGCCTGCACGCCACCGGCCACGGGATTTCCGGTTTTCCGCCAGCGTTTCACCCGCGCACCCTCCAAGTCCCCGTTCTTTGCGAACAGATGCAGCGACTCGTGAACGAAGGTGGACGCCGCTGGCGAAATCCCCGCGACATCGGTGGCTTCCGTGCCGAGCGGCAGGGGCAACAGGTCACCATCGACACCCTCCCAAGCGTTGTAAAATGCGGCCTCGGCGCGTGGCCCGGCGATCACTAACAGTCCCGCGCCCTCCGCGATGCGGCCTGCCAGTTTCGTTGCGATTTTTTCCGGCAGCCGAGGCACATCCGCCAGTACGATCACCGCCGCGCCGTCGAGATCCTCCTCCCGCAGCGCCGGGGCGGAGACGACGTGCGGGTCCATCAGAAATCGCTCGCCTGCAGGTTTGCCACCGATCAGCGCGGACGAGGGCGCGAGGGCGAGGGCAGAATAGCCGGCGGCGCGCTCGAAGAACGAACCGGCGGAATTGCCATCGACTAACAGGACCGGCAGATTGCCCCGGACCATGACCACGCGTTCGAGATGGTTGTCGCTTGTTAGATCGTCCTTGGAGTCGATCCGCGCGGCGATGACGCGGGGGCCGGGACGGGTGAAATGGTGGCGGAACTCGACGCTTGCCTGTTGCCCCGGAACGAGCAAGCCGACCGGGGACTCGCCGATTTTTTTGCCTTCGATTTCCATCACCACCGGGCCGGGCGTAAGGGCCTGAGTGCCGGTGTTTTCCACGGTCACGCGCATCACCAGTTCGCGATCCGTGCCGACGAGCGGACGTGAAAGTTCGAGGGCGGAGATGGCGAGATTGCGGTAATTGTCAGGCGAGCCGAAGTCCCGCAGCAGCAGTTTCGGCTTCGCGGACATGGCCTTCCACGCGCTCTCAAGACCGTCCCATGCGGCGGGATTTTCAAAGCGCCAGCCAGAGCGCTGCGAGTCGGTGAAGACGACGATTTCCTTGGACGCGTTGGTGCCTTGGGCGAGGCCGATGGTTGCCATTCCAAGTGCGTCGTGCGCGCGGAAAGTGCCGCCGACGGACTCTAACTTATCGAGGACCCCGAGCACATCCGCCCGGTGATTGAGCGGCGCGGCGGTCTTGGCCTCGGGCGCGGGGCCGCCGAGAATGACGGTGAAAGCGGTGCCGCCGGGGGCGTCCTTGACGAGCTGCCGGGCCTCGTCGATGGCGTGTTGGAAATTGGTTTTCCCGTCGCGGCTGAGCTCCATCGACGCAGAGGCATCAATGACAAGCGCCACGTCCCGGCGACCGCTGGCCTCGAAGCGTTTCAAGTTTAAAAATTTCTCCATCATCACCAATCCCGCTGCGCCGAGAAGCAGAGCGAGGGCGATGCCGCGCGTGATCCAGCGGGTTTTTATACCACCTAACACAAACGAGCCGCCGAACAACGCGACGCCTAACAACCCCGCTGGCAGAACGAAAAGCCATGGGATGTTAGAGTCCGGCGGAATGAACGGGCGGGCGAGCGCCAGGGCTAACAGCGCGAGCAGCAAACACCGCGCTGCCATCAGTAACAGATCCTCCCATTCCATCTTGCGGCGGCGCACGGAAATCGTGTCGAACAAGAAACGCATGGCCCCCCACTCGACCGGTTTGGCCGCTTGCTGACGGACGAGGTGAATGATGATCGGGATCGAAGCCCCGAGCAGGCCTGCTAGCAGCCATGGATTGAGGAAGAGCATTCTATTTCCGCCCTCCCAGATAGCGCAGGAGAGTGTCCCGCAATGGTATTTTGGTATTCACCGGCACGTAGTCGGCACGCATTTTCCCGCAGGCGGAGTCGATGCGTTTGACGAAGGCACGGAGCTTTTCGAGATAGGCGGCACGCACGGCTTGTGGGTCAATCCGCAGCATGGCTTCGATGCCTTCGAGGTCCTTGAACCGCTGGAAACTCTTGAACGGAAACGTCAGCTCCTCCTCGGCTAACAGGTGGAAGACGACGAGCTCGTGCTGGCGGAAATCGAAGTGATGCAGGGCCTCCACGATTTTTTCCGGGTCGTCGAAAAGATCGCTGATGAGCACGACGAGGCCGCGTTTCGGGATGCGCTCGGCGACGTGGTGAAGCACGTTTCCGACATCCGTATCTGCGCCGGCTTGGGTCTGATGGAGTTCTTCCAAAATCCGCCGGACCTGGCTGGGACGGCTGCCTGCGCGGATGAAGCCGCGGGTGGTTTTATCGAAGGTGACCAGGCCAGCGGCATCGCCCTGTTTCACGAACAGATAGGCGAGGGCGGCGGCGAGGTGTTTCGCGTATTCGAGTTTGGAAAGCGGCTGGCCGTTAGAACTGGCGGCGTGGGTGCCGGTGTATTGCATGGAGCCGGAAACATCGACGGCGATCATCGCCCGCAGATTGGTTTCCTCGATGTATTGGCGGATCACCTGACGGTCACTTTTCGCCATGACGCGCCAGTCGAGATTTTTCGGATCATCCCCCGGCGAGTATTCCCGATGCTCCGCGAACTCGACGGAAAACCCCTTGTCTGGCGAAGTGTGGCGGCCTGATAGAGTGCCGGTCATGCGGCGGCGGGCATACCATTCCAGACGGCGCATGATGCCCATGGTCTCCTCGGGTAGGAGGCGCATGCAGTCGGGAAGCTTGAGGGAATCGCTCAGAGGGAGTTGATGGTTGAGAGTTGAGAGTTGATAGTAAGAGAAAGAGGCAGTGCAGGAGTTTTTCTTCGCTATCAACCATCAACTCTCAACCATCAACTTTGTGTGCTCCAGTACTCAGAGCACGATCTCCACCTTGGGGGCTAACAGTTTAATCAAGCGCTGGATGACATCGTCGCTGGTGATGCCGGCGGCTTCGGCATTGAAGGTGGTTAAAACGCGATGGCGCAGGACCGGCGCGGCGACGGCAGCAACATCGGTGGTGGTCGCATGATAGCGGCCGCGCATGACCGCGTGGGCCTTGGCGGCGGTGATGAGGCTGATCCCGGCACGCGGGCCAGCTCCCCACGCGACCATTTCCTTCACGAAATCCGGCGCGGAAACATCTTTCGGGCGGGTCGCGCGGGCGAGGTTGGCGGCGAAGTCGATGACGTGATCGCCGACCGGAACGCGTTTGACGATGGCTTGGATTTTTAAGATTTCCTCGGCATTGAGCAAGGGCGTCACCTGCGTGTCCGACGGACTGGTCACCCGGCGGATGATTTCCCGCTCCTCAGTGGCTGATGGATAATCAACGATGATGTTGAAAAGAAAGCGGTCGAGCTGGGCCTCGGGCAACGGGTAGGTGCCTTCCTGTTCTATCGGGTTTTGTGTGGCCAGCACAAAGAACGGCTTGGGCAGGTCCAGCGTATGCTCGCCGACGGTGACGTGGTGCTCCTGCATCGCTTCTAACAGCGCTGCCTGGGTCTTCGGCGGGGTGCGGTTGATTTCATCGGCGAGAACCAGATTTGCGAAGATCGGGCCGGGGACGAAACGGAAGCCCCGGTGGCCGGTTTCCGGGTTCACTTCGAGGACATCGGTGCCGGTGATGTCGGCGGGCATCAGGTCCGGCGTGAACTGGATGCGCTTGAAACTGAGTTCCAAGGTGCGGGCCAGAGTGGAAATCAGCAGCGTTTTCGCCAGCCCCGGAACCCCGACCAGCAGGGCATGGCCACGGCAGAAAATCGCCATCAGCGTCTGCTCGACCACCTGATCCTGCCCGACGATCACTCGGCCGAGTTCTACCTTCATCTGGCCATACACCGCGTGGAGTTTTTCCACGGCTTCTTGGTCACTGTCACTCATGTGCCAGCATGATACCCCGGCCATTCGGGCCAGCTTACAAGTCACGGGAAATTTTCAATTTTTCCGCCCGCCAGATGCCGGGAAATCGTGAGTTCCGTTCACACCTCTTTACATGGTCCGGCGTCCGTGTAAGCTGATTCCGCTGCTCACCACACCCATTTTAATGTTTCGTCAGCCACGTCCCCCCGACCCTGACCAGGACCTAGTCACGCGTGCCCAACAGGGCGAGACGCGTGCTTTTGATGCCCTGATCCTCAAATATGGCGACAAGCTTTACGGCCTCGTCTATCACATGACCTCGCACAAGGAGGACACCCATGATTTGTTGCAGGAAATTTTCGCCCGCTCCTATCAATCACTCGGAAAATTTCGCGGGAACTCCTCGTTTTACACTTGGATCTATCAAATCGCGGTCAACTTGACACTCAATTTCCTCAAGAAGAAAAAACGCCGCACTAGCCTGAGCCTCAATGATTTGGACTCACCGGTTCAGCAGGATCCGGCACTGATAGACAACACCCACGAAGCGAACCCGGAACGACAAACGAATCTCAACGAGTTGCAGATTAAATTGAACGAAGCGATGCGAAAGTTGTCTGACCCACACAGAATGGTCGTGACGATGTTTGACATCCAAGGCATGTCCCATGGGGAAATTGCCAAGGTGCTCAACACCTCCGAAGGTACCATTCGTTCACGGCTCCATTATGCGCATCTTCAACTTCAGTCGGCCTTGCAAGACAGTTGGGAAGAAAGATTTTAAAAAAATTTCTTGCGCTGGGGGCGATTATTTTGTAAATCCTAAATATCAACCGCAGTGAAACCAACGATCGAACAAATCGGAAACCTACTTGCCCTCAAGCGCGATGAGCGTCCTGAAGAGGGTTACTGGCAGGATTTCCTATGCGAATTTCATCAAGCCCAGCGCGAGCAGGCCGTGAAAAAGTCGTTGGTGACGAATTGGTTCGGTCGCGTATCCGCTTGGTTCTCCGATGTCGGCCCCTCCAAGTGGGCCTACGGCGCGGGCCTCGCCTACGCCTCGGTTGCCGCCGCCTTGTTGCTCACGCCACATACTGCGAAGTTAGAAAATACACCATCCTCGCCCGTTAAATACGAGCTGGTTCCTGCCCCTACCCCACCCACGGTTGAACAACTCAACCAATTGGACCTGAGTCCCTCGACTCAAGGAAACGTCGGCGAGCAGGTTTTCTAATTCCAGCCATCCCGCAATGCTGGTTCTGGAATGCCCGCGCCGACAGTGGTCGGCAAGAATGATTGGTTTGGCAGGTCTTTGCATTTCCGCGAGCCTGGCCCAACCGGTGGTCGTCGCGCCGCGCTGGCAGGTGAATTTCCCCGCCGCGGCCAATGGCCAGGTCGGTGAATCCACTGCCGTCGCCATGAGCGGTGATGCAATGATGGTGGTGGTGGTCGCCGCCGGGGCAGATGCCCAAAATCCGAAACTCTTGCTCGGCAGCCGTCCGCTCCCGGTCAAGTTGATCGGCAATGATCCCGTCTCGCGACTGGCCTTCATCAAGGTCGATGGCGAGGTGATGCCTAAAGCGCTGGAATGGGTGTTAGAAGTCGGGGCCAGTGCGAATGCCACCTTGCAATCGCTCGAAGCCGCAGGCCCGGTCAAATGCCGCACGACCGGCTGGGTCAAGCAAGTCGGGGGTAAAATTTTACCGCTCGCTCTGTTGCGGGTGAATTTCAGCCTCGCAGTGCCACCGCCCGGCACGCCGCTGGTGGATGCCGCCGGGCGGGTGGTTGGCATCGTTTTTCAAAGCGCGGGCAGCGGCACCACCGGCTACGCCATTCCCGCCGAAGCCGTCCACCGGGTGTGGCAGGATCTTGCCAACGGCGGCCCCTTGAGCCGCGGCTGGCTGGGCCTCGCGCTGCGGGCGGAATCCCAGACGCCTCAGATTATCCGGGTCTTGCCCGACTCTCCCGCCGCCGCCGCTGGCATCCGAGCGAATGACGTACTCGTCAGCATCGGCTCGCGGCAAATCACGGAATATGCGGATGCGGCGAACGCATTTTTTTACCTAACACCCGGCCGGCCGGTGCGGGTGAAATTGGTGCGGGATGTAGAGCCGCTTGAATTCACGCTCACCCCAGCGAAGCCCCGGAGCTAAGGGGGGCTGGATTCGATGTAAACTCTTTGCCAGAAGTCCTTTGCGTTATCCTTATTTGAAGTAAATCCCACTGACTTTCCCTTCCTTCAGACTTAGTGTTCCCAGCATATCGTCCCCACCGTCTTTGAAATGGAGGCGGAAGAGATAAACTTGATTCCCTTTCATATTCAGATCACCCAGAAAAGTGGACTCATATCCTCCTTTAAATCTGGCATTCATAATCTCGGATGAAGCTTCAAATTGGGTTTTGGTAAGAGCGGCTTTAAGCAGATTGGTTCCGTCCGCCACAAAACCGTCATAGTCTTTCGCGGCTTGAGCGGTGAGCAGCTTCTTAAATATCTTTTCTGCTTGAGCTGAATCTTCGGCACGAAGGACATGGCACAGGAAGAAGGTTAGAGACAGGGTGAGTAGTATGGTTTTCATGTTTTTGTTCAGCAATGTTTAAAGCCAGCCGCAGCACGCGGAGAGCCGAATTCGTTTGAAGGCTTATCACCGTGGGTCTGCGCCAACTTGTTAGTCCTTCGGATTCTCCTCACGAGCAGTTGGATACCCACAAAGATCCCGCTTAAAATGGCAAAAGGCACTGGCATGTAGATCCACCCTAGAAAAAAACCGAATACGCCGCGCAGCGGATTGCCGTCGGTCAACCCGATCATGAGATTTACTAAAAACCAACTCATGATTGCAACCGAGACCCAAATCGAACACCAAGATAGGGATGGCCTCACTACTTTGGCGATGAGGAGAGAAACCGGCCATGCGCAAAACGCGAAAAACACGAGCTTCGCAAAATTTGGGCGTTCCTGATATCCGCCGAATACAATACCGAGTGTCAAAATGATTGTCACTCCGACTACAACCCGTGACATTAGCTCGTCTGTTCTACCCACCATGTCACTCAATAGCGCCGCGAAGGGCATACTCATGAGTGCTAGCAATAGGAACTTGACGATTATTTCTTCCATGGCGGATGTTAATGTGTGCGGAAGCTCGCTGAGCAAAAGTGTGTGTGTAGAAATTAATTTCGCGGTCTTGCATCGGTCTCTCGCGGCGACCGGTGATCCCGCTACGGTTCCTCCACGCCGTCCTGGATCACCTCGTCATCTTTGACCGGGATGGCGCGGATGGCGCGGGGTTTTTCGGGTGGGGCCGGGGCTTCACCGGTTAGATCATCGATATTTCCGTCGCCGGTTTTCAATGGCTCGACAGGCAGCGCTTTTAGCGCACCTTCGACGGGCTTGGCGACTGGGGGCTTGTCGTTGTCGGGATCTTTGGAAATTGGCTCCTTGTCACCCTCATCTTTCGGGGCCGATTCATCGACCACCACGAGAGCCTTCTTCGGCGGTACAATCTCGTCTTTGATATCGTCTTTGATGCCCTCAAAAAACTGCCGGACCATCGGCGCTGCCATATGTCCACCGGAGACGGTTTCGCCAGGGCGGCCTTCGTAGAGGACGGCGAAGGAGTAGCGCGGATTGTCATGCGGAAGGTAGCCGGCGAACCAAGCGAGGCGCTGGTTTTTCGCGGGAGGCCCCCATTGCGCCGTGCCAGTCTTGCCACAGAGCGAGGTGTAACTCAACGCTCCGGCGTGACCGGTGCCGCCTGCGGAATCCACGACATCGTGCATCCCGTCGTGGACGATATCCACCGCCTTGGGATCGACCCCTAGCCAATTTTTCCGTTCGGGAATGGCCGCTTGGACGACGCGACCGCGAGTGTCTTGGACTTGGCGAATGAGCTGGAGTTTGGGTAATGCACCGCCGTTCGCGATGCCGGCCATCGCCTGCGCGACTTGCAATGGCGAGGCTAACAGACTGCCCTGACCGATGGATAGATTCGCCGTGTCGCCATCGAGAATCTTGCGTTTTTCGTTTTTCAACATCCACTCGTCGCTAGGGACGAGACCGGGGCTTTCACCGATCAGCGGCAGTCCGGTGCGCTCGCCGAAGCCGAGGCGGCGGGCGAGATTGAGGAAGGCGGACGGCCCAACCTTGATGCCGACCTGATAGAACCAGGTGTTGCAAGAACGGGCGAGGGCGCGTTTCACATTGATCGAGCCCTCGGGGATTTTCGTCCAGTTGTTGAAAACCGCCTTGCCGATTTCAATCGAAGCCGGGCAGTAAATATCCGTCTCGGCGGTGACCGTGCCATTGTTCAGCGCGGCGAGGGCGACAATAGGCTTGAACGAGGATGCAGGCGGATAGGCCGACTGGAAAGCCCGGCCGAACAGCGGTTGCGCCGGGTCCGCTTCGAGTGCTTGGAAATCCTTTTCATTGATGCCGGGGATGAAGTTGTTCAGATCGAAGGACGGGCGGGATGCCATCACTAACACCTCGCCGGTCACGACATCCACCACCACGAAAGCCCCACGTCGGCAGCCGTCGTGCAGCGTTTTTTCGGCGAGTTTCTGCCACGATAGATTGAGCGTGGTGACGACCGTGCCCCCAGCACGCGGGCGCTTGACCTGCTCTTCCAGAAGCTTGTTGCCGCTCTCGTCAAACAGCAGGCGCTTCATGCCCGGTTCGCCGGTGAGCTGGGTGTTGAAGATTTTTTCCAAGCCAGAACGACCCTCGGTTTCCTCCCACAGCGGTTCGTTCGGATTGATTGGGCCGGTTGGCAATTTCCCGACACTGCCTGCATAACCGATGATGTGTGAGGCGAGTTCTCCGTTCGGATAGATCCGCCGGTAGATCGGTTGCAGGACGAGGCCGGACGTGAGCTTAGACTCGATCCCATGGGCTTCCTTCTCACCAAGCTGGCCGCTAACTAACAGTGGCAACCAACGTCGGTTTTTATAGTGGTCGTAAATTTCATCGTCCGTTTTCGGGATCTGGCTTTTAACGAGAGCCTGCAGCGAATCGAGACGAGTGTGGGCCCAGTTGATGACAAAATCACGGTCGTCATTCTCAAACTGCCGGAACTGCAGGGCCACCTGATAGGCCACCCGGTTCTGGGCAAGTGACGCACCGTCACGGTCCACGATCTGGCCGCGGGGGGCGGGGATTTTCAAGGTGATCGTTCGCGCGTCCTTGCGCGTAAAGATTGCCCCGTCGGTAGCTCCGCGGGGGGCGGGTGTGGCGGCAGGTATCGTGTTAGAGGCGATGACCGGCGCACGCAAGTCCTGAGCGCAAACGGGCAATGTCGCGAAACACGAGAACAGCGAAAGGCGGCGGAGAAACAGGTTGCTCGGCATGAAGGTTTTTGGAAACTAAGCCGGATTCAGGGCTAAGGCAACGCTCAATCCCAACCGGATTCATCCCAATCTGCGGTCGATTTACCGATGCTTTTTACGATCTCTGTGGGCAGGAAGATGAACTCATCCTGGCGCTTTTGTGAGGGGTCCATGCGGAAACAAACTAGCTTTCGCTCGCCGTGGCCCTTGGTTGTGACGGTCAGATCCACGAAAACCTCCAGCGCGCCGTCGGTGTGCGGCTTAACCAGCAGCAAGCCTGGCACGGGGTAGGCCGCGTGGGTGGCGGTGGTGCTGTCCGTGATGGGTTTGAACACCACACGTTGTCCCAAATGGGCCGCAGGATACCACTCGTCGCGCTTGGTTTTCGTCGTGCGCGTGCGGATGCGATGGACGACGAGTGACTCCTGTTTACCAGCCTCCCCCGTCGCCTCAAGCCGCCAGCGGAACGGCCCATCGAAGGTCGCCACCGAGGCGGAAACAACCATCGCGCTCAGCGTGTAGCTGCCATTTTCCGTGCCTTCCGGTTTCACCTGCATGCGGATGTTCGCGCCGTTGACGTGTACGCCGGGCGAGGAGGCGGCTGCGCCGTAGGTGTTTTTCTTCGCTGTCAGGCTGACGCAACTGTTCAGAGAAACGAGAAAAGCAATTGCCAGCGCGGTGCTTGTCGCAGGCCGGGAGCCGTGCATGATGGACGCGATGAGCGATTGGAATTTCATGTCGGTGATAATCTTGGTGGGCGTTTTCGTGCTTTGGAAGCTCGAATTCGCCGCCACTTTGCTGAACCTCAAAGCCTTCCCGACCGCAGTCCCGCAAGCGCTGGCGTATCTCATGGACGAAACGAAACTCGACCAAGCCCGCGACTACCTGCGCGTGAATGCCCGTTTCAACATCCTTCAATCCACCGTTTCGCTCGTGGTGCTGCTGGTCTTCTGGGCCATCGGCGGCTTCGCTTGGCTGGACGATCTCGCACGCTCATTCACGGCCTCCGACGTGGGGGCCGGGCTCATTTTCCTCGCGCTGTTAGTTCTCGGCCAGAGCGTGATTTCCCTGCCGTTTTCGGTCTATCACACCTTCGTTATTGAGCAAAAATTCGGCTTCAATCGCGCCACACCCGCCACCTTCATCATGGATCGGCTCAAGGGGCTGCTGTTAGCCGTTGTCATCGGCCTGCCAATTGCCGCCGCCGTGCTCTGGATTTTCGGCAACGTCGCCCACGCCTGGCTTTGGGCCTGGGCGGTGGTGACGGCCTTCCAACTCATTCTAACCTATCTCGCGCCCTCACTCATCATGCCGCTGTTTAATAAATTCACGCCGATGCCAGACGGCGAGTTGAAACGGGAAATCGAAGCGCTCGGCGTGAAATGCGGATTTCCTCTAACCGGCGTGTTCGTGATGGATGGCTCCAAGCGCTCGACCAAGGCAAACGCCTTCTTCACCGGCCTCGGAAAACGGAAAAAAATCGCCCTCTTCGATACCCTCGTCGAGAAAAGCACCCAGCCAGAATTGCTCGGCGTCCTCGCCCACGAGATCGGCCACTTCCGCTGCGGCCACATCAAACAGCGCCTCGCCGTCGGCATCCTCCAGACCGCAGTCATCTTCTTCCTGCTCGGCCTAGCCACCGATCCCGAGGGGAAATTCGCCCGACTCCTGTTCGATGCCTTTGGAGTGAAGCAAATTTCGCCCCACGTCGGCCTCGTGCTGTTCAGCATCCTGCTAGAACCTGTTAGTAAAGTCCTCGGCGTCTTCGCCAACGCATGGTCGCGCAAGCATGAGTTCGAGGCAGACGCCTACGCCGCCCAAGCCACCGGCGATGGCGCGGCACTCGGTGAGGCGTTGAAAAAAATGACCGCCGACCACCTCTCCCACCCCACCCCCGCCCCGCTGCGGGTCTGGCTCGACTACTCGCATCCGCCATTGCTGCGGAGATTGGAAGCACTGTCCGGGCCACCCATCACCTGCGACTGATTATCTATCATCCTTCTAACCGAGAACCATGCCACGCATTGTCATCACTCTGGGAGATCCGGCGGGAGTCGGGCCGGAAGTCATCGACCGGGCACTGGAGTTGCTAGAAAATCCCAGTGGATTTGAAATCGAAGTGCTGGGCGACCGGACAGCGGGGACGCCGGGCCAGCCGGACGCCCGCTCCGCCGCCGCCGCGCTCGCCGCCTTGGAGGAGGCGGCGCGGCAGTTGAAGTCCGGCACGGCGGACGCCGTGGTGACTGGGCCGGTCGCCAAAGCGGGCCTGCAAGCACTGGGTTTTCCATTTCCCGGTCAGACGGAATTTTTCGCGAATGCCTTCGGAGTGGCGGATTATGGAATGCTTCTAACCGGCGCAACGCTCAGCGTGGGACTGGCGACGATCCACGAACCGCTGGCGCAGGTGGCGAGGCTTTTGAGTGTGGAAAAGATTGTCCGCATCGGCCTACTGACAGCGGCATTTCTGCAGCGGCGCAGGATCGGATGGCCGCGGATCGCAGTGGCCGGGCTGAACCCTCATGCGGGCGAAAACGGGTCCTTCGGCGATGAGGAAATCCGCATAATCCAGCCCGCGATTGACCGATTGAACAAAACAGGTGTGGGAGTTTTCACCGGCCCCGCCGTGCCGGACGCGGTGTTCCGGGAAGCGGCACTGGGGAGCTATGACGCGGTGCTGGCGATGTACCATGACCAAGGGCTGATCCCGCTGAAGCTGCTAGACTTCGACACGGCGGTGAACGTGACACTCGGCCTGCCAAAGCCACGCACCAGCCCAGATCATGGCACGGCATTTTCCATCGCCGGGAAAAATCTAGCAGACCCATCGTCCATGCTCGCCGCCATCCGCCTCGCCTGCGAACTCGCTTGACGCAGACGGGATGGATTCTAGCTTCCCTTCATGGCAATGAATCACTGGATGGCTTGGGAAGGTGGCGTGGATCTGATCGCGAAAACGAGCGCAGAGTTGGCGATGCCAAATGTGATCGTCCATGTGGCGCGGATGGTCCACACGCCGGTCGGCTCGGCACCGAGTGGGATGATTTTCTGGCAACCCGATTCGACTTCGGCACCGTTGGTCTTCGGCTTCGTCAGCAGCGATGCGACCGTGGGTGCGTATTTCGCCAAACATATCTTCGCAGGCACTCCGTTCGAAGGTGCTCCAGCAATTCTAGGTAGCGTGGTGATCGAAATTTCCGCAGATATGGCAACGGCACGGGTGGAAATCCCGGGCTTTGTGTTTGAATCCCATCTCTCGGATTTCGCGGAAACCGTGATGATCCAGCGTGAGCCACTGCCGACCGCGCCGTTCTATCAGCAAGGACTGGAAGCTGCTGCTGGCCACGCCTGCCTCAAGGTGCAAGGCACCAAGGTGGAGTTGGTCATCCCTCCCGTTGGTATGACTGGCGGACCCTGCGCGGTCGTAGCCGCCTGCGGACTTTATGCCCGTTAGACCCGTGCGTTTCTGCCAGCGGTTCCTTGATAGAATACCGCTAACAGCCCACAGCATCCCGCGATCATTGCGGCCAGAATTGCCCAAAACACCATCCAGCCTTGCCCGTCGGCCGTCACTAGATGGTTCCGGAGCCAGCCACAGAGTAAGGCCCCAACCAAGGGCCCGAGTCCGCTTGAAACCAGAATCAACAAGCCCTGCGCCTGCCCCCTGAGCCCCGGTTCCACCCGTCGGTCTAAGAACACCTGTGCGGTGATGAAATAGAACGTATAACACACCCCGTGCAGGACGATCCCGGCGATGTGCCAATGGATCGAGCCGCTAGCACCAGCATACGCGCTCATCCCAAAGCGCACGACGGACAAGCCCAAGGCCCACAGTAAAACTGTCTTTATACGGAAACGCAGCATCACCGTCCCTACCAGCAACATCCCCACCACTTCCGTCACTTGGGCGATCGTCATCGTCGCCGTGGAATGCCGGTCACCCAGCACCTTGAGCAACTCCGGCGCATACATGTAAAACGCGGTAAGCGGAATGGAAAACAACGCCGTCACAACGAAAAACACGCAATGATCGCGTTGCTTCAACAACGTAAAGGCATCCAAACCGATCCGGCTTTGCCATGTGCTCCCCTGGCCGAGGGGCGGTGTGTGCGGCAACATGAACGCGAGTCCGCCGCCTAACAACCGAACCCCCGCCGATGCATAACCGGCTAGCGGACTGGTATCGGCGTGGAGAACGTAACTTGTCGCCCACCCAGCCGCCATCCAGCCCAAAGTCGCCCCCATTCTCACCAGTGGAAAGCATCGTTCGCCGTTCGGCAGATTCGTCAGCGTCATCGTCGTCAAAAAGCCCCAAGCCGGCGCGGAAAATAGCGAGTAAACTCCCAGCAGCCCGACAAACCACCACGGATTCCATGCCGCATCCAACGCCGCGAACGCCGCGAACAACACCACTGCGCCTAGTAAGGACGACCACGCATAAAGCCGATTTGCCGCGATCCGCTGATCCGCCATCGCACCACCGATCAACGGCGAAAACATCGCCGCCAAGGGAGGTACCACGAAAGCCACCGCCACCCAGCCCTCAAGACCCCTGGCTATCAGGATATTCGTCAACGCCGGCATCCAGAAGCCCGGCGTCATCCCTTGTAAGAAAAACACAATCCACAGCCACATGAAAACCGCCTTTGGCCTATCCCCACTCTCCCGCTCGTCTTGCACGCGCATTGCCTAAACGCCTGCTTGAGAAATTGCCAGCACCGCAATGCCGGACCTAGCATTTAGCCGCTTTCCGCTGATGTTCACTTTTGGGAAAATTTTTGCTTGCACCGCCTGCAAGTCTAGAGTTTGTTCTAAGGAACACTGTTCATAAAACGATGCACTTAGAACTCACTCACCGCCAACAGGAAATTTTAGACTACCTCCGCAAATCCCAACGCCAGACGGGCATCATGCCCTCGACTCGTGAAATCCAACACGCCTTCGGGTTTGCCAGCCAGACCGCCGCAATCAGCCATTTACGAGCCCTCGAACGCAAGGGCGTGATCCAGCGCCTCCCGGGAAAGGCGCGGGCTGTCATTTTCCCGGATGAACTCGACCGGGGCGAAATCATCGACATCCCCGTATATGGCAACATCGCCGCCGGAATGACCCAGAATGTGGAACAGGAACGCGAGGGCTGCATTTCCATCGACATCAGCGCACTCGGTATCCCCCGCCACGCCCGTACCTTCGCTCTCAAGGTCCGTGGCGATTCCATGATCGATGCCCACATTTGCAGCGGCGATACGGTGATTCTCGAATTCCGTGAACCCCGCAAAGGCGACATCGTGGCCGCACTCATCGATGGGGAAACTACCTTGAAACGCTACCTTGTGGAAAAGGGCAAACCCTTCCTCCGAGCGGAAAACTCAGATTTCCCGGATTTGATCCCAGCCCAGGAACTCATCATCCAAGGCGTGCTCATCGCGTTGTTGCGCCAAGCTGCCTGAACTCTCAAGGCCGTTTTCCGGTTCAGGCATGCACCGCACAATCGGATCGTTGCCCACAAACACACTGCCGCGCATGAAGAATGGAAGCAGAGTTCAGGCAAACAAGTGGTTGGCGCGTCTCGCGCCAGACCGTTACGGAGGCGTCTCGCTAATGCACGGCACTAAAATCGTATGTTTCATGACGCCATTTGTCTTGCCTGAACTGCATTTCGCCAAATTCAAGTGACAATGTTTTTAAAATGGCACAAATTTTGCTTCACCTCATGAACTGGAAGCTCTAGCATCGCATCGGCAACGAGATTGCCGATAATGGCTAATGTATCCCTCCATCAATCGCTGTCCCAGCAGCAGACTCTAGCGCCCCAAATGCGCAAGAGTTTGGAGATTCTTCAAGCCAGCACACTTGAGCTTACTCAGCTCGTCCAGCAAGCGCTCGAAACCAATCCGGTGCTCGAAGATCTTACTGAAAACATTTCCCTCGACGATGTAGATCCCGATCCCGAAGACTCGCTGGAATACTTAAATCAAACCGACGACGATTGGCGTGACCGGACAATCATTGAGGGTAAAAGCTCGCCCTGGACCAGCGAAGATGAGGAGCGCCGCCAACGCATTTACGACTCTATCGTCGCGCCCGAAACACTCCAACAGCACATCCAACATCAGCTTGACCAGTCGATGGTCGAGCCTGAAATCCGCGAAGCCGCCCAAGCGATTTTAGGCAATCTTGATGAACGCGGATTTCTTGATCTGCCACTCGACTCGCTCGGAATGCGTCTAGGCCTGCGCCCCAAACATCTCAAAGAGGCACTGAAACTCGTCCAGTCCTTCGACCCCGCTGGCATCGGTGCATCAGGGATTCCCGAATCGTTGCTGCTCCAGCTAGAACGCAGCAGCGGCAAGGACACCATCGAATACAAGATCGTTCGTGACCACCTCGAAGACCTAGCCCGCAAGCGGCACCCACAGATCGCCCGCGCCCTAGGCACCACCGTTGAGCGTGTCGCAGAAGCAGCCTCACGGATTGGTCGCCTAACACCTAACCCAGGCGGCGAATACGATCCGACCGGCAATCCCTACATACTTCCCGATGTTGTCATCGAACGCGACGACGACGGCCGATGGTATGCCCGCTTAACCGGCGAACACCTGCCCAATTTACGAATTAACGATTTCTATAAAGACATGATCGGCAAAAATGGCACGGACGCGAAGGCCCGCCAATTTCTCCGCGATCAAATCCGCGACGGACGCAGTCTCATCCACGCGATCTCCCTTCGTCAGGAAACCATCCTCGCCATTGCCCACAAGCTCATCGAGCATCAACCGCTGTTCCTTACCAAAGGCCCCCGCCACCTGCGTCCGCTTACCATGAACGACATCGCAGACGAACTGAGTCTTCACGCCACCACCATCTCACGCGCCGTTGCCTCGAAATATGTCCTAACACCGCATGGCCTAATGGAAATGCGAGCGTTTTTCGCCACCGGCTATCAGACCAGCGACGGCACCGAGGTTTCCAACGCCGGAGTCCGGGAAGCGCTCCAACAGCTTGTCGCCGCAGAAAATCCCGCCAAACCGCTGTCAGACGAGGTCCTAATGAAAGCCCTCGACAAGCAAGGCATCACCGTGGCCCGCCGCACGGTCGCGAAATACCGCGAACAATTGAACATCCTGCCCTCACATTTGCGGAAGACGTTCTAGCGTGTATCACTCAGGCTTGCGAAACCGGTAATGGGAAACCACCCATTCCTCACCATTGCGGTATCCCCATAACTCCGCACAGGCCATGAAAAAGACCCGCCAATATACCCACCAGCGAGTTTGTTGATCGGTACCATAAGTTTCACCAATCAGTGGAAAAAGTTCATCGCGAGCCTCATCCATCCGGGACAACCACGCTTCGGAGGTCTTTTGGTAATGACTGCCACTCACCTGCCAATGGCCTTCAATTCTGAGGTCATTCTGAAAATAAAGTAATAAATCATCCGATGGCATCTGGCCACCCGTGAAAAAGTAACGCGCCATCCAATCATCCTCGCCCTCGGCCTCATAGTGATAAGCATACTCGCGATGGGTGAAAATATGGACGAACAATGCGCCGCCGGGCTTCAGCCAATGCGAAATCCGCTGCATAAGCAGCTCGTAGTTTTTCATGTGTTCAAACATTTCCACCGAGACCACGCGGTCGAACAGCGCATCGCCCTCACCTTCATATCCGATCATGTTCACCGTCCGCACCTCGACATTGGCGAGGCCGCGGGCCGATAGTTGTTTCTCGATATGGATCTTCTGGGTTCTTGAATTTGAGACCGCCGTGATTTGCGAATTGGGATAATGGGCCGCCATCCAGAGCGTCAGCGAACCCCAGCCGCAACCTAACTCAAGAATCTGCTGGCCGTCTTCTAATCCCGCCCTTACGCAGGTGATTCCAAGCATCCGTGCCTCGGAATCATCGATATCAGTTACTCCTTCATCCCAATAACCCGAGCTGTATTTCAAATGCTTACCCAGAACTCTCTCAAAAAAACGCGTTGGCAGCTCATAATGCTGCTCATTCGCCGCGTCAGTCGCGATCGCAACCGGGCTGGCCCGCAGTTCGCGGACGTGCTTCATCAATTTTCGCTGCCGCTGTTCACAGTTCAGTTTTTCAAACTCAGCTAATGTACCCGCCAGACGATGACGGATTCCCATGCGGATCAAGGCATCCGGAATGATGCCCTTAGCGAGTAAGTCGTTGGTATGGATCATGATTGGGTGGATTATGGATTGAATGGCTTAGGTGGCCAGGGAATAAATGGACTGGTTGTTTGTTGATAAATCCGGTATGCCTCGCCCTTGCGGCGCAATGCCGCAGCTTCTGTGGGTGGAATACCCGTGACCCGCAACAGCAGGAACACAATGATGGCTGGTGCATGTATGGTCGCCCAGCCCCACTCCGAACCACAGGCATAAAGGTAAAAGCCAATCCAGATAACTGCTTCAAAAAAGTAATTGGGATGCCTCGAGTAATGCCATAATCCAATTTGGCAAACTGCTTTTGAATCGCGATTTCCCGACTTGAAGCGAGACATTTGCGAATCTGCCAAGCCCTCACCTAGGATTCCGGTGAGGGAGACGATCACGCCAATGAATTCCCAAAACGACAAGCGAACGTCTGGGTCTCCAGCGATGAATAAGAACGGCAATGACAGCAAGACGACAGAGACAGCCTGCGCTTGAAAAAAACCAAAAAACGCTGATTTCTCCCTGCCCACCCAAACCTCGCGGAGCTTGACATATCTAGCATCTTCCTCGGGATGCGCCCGCCGTATCCGCCGATGCAAGTGCCAAGTAAGCCGCAAGCTCCATGTTCCAAGTAAAGCAGCGGCCCCCCAGTGCTTCAAACTGCCATTTCCACCTAAAAATAACCAACTGCCCCCAGTTAAGCCGATGCCAAATGCCCATACCGCATCCACTAATGAATAGTTATTTATTCTCACCGCCCACCACCATGCGAGAAAAAAGACGACAGCCATCAGGCCGATACCCAACGCAAAAACGAGCCAGAGATTCATGCCCCGACCTCCTTCAACTTGGATAAAGAAGCCGCAAGACGCAGCAGCAATGGCATGATCGCCATTTTTAGCAGGAGCACCGCAACCGGCGCGATCAACAACCAAGCACTCACGCCATGCCAAGCCGCCATCCCGAAATCACTGAAAAATAGCACTGGGTCGGCTTTGAATTTTTCCACAAGCTCCGGGATGGTTAGCGAAATCAACGGCACGCCATAGATACGCTCGCCCAAACGAATGAATACCAGAATCAACGCCAAATGCAGCGGATAAACCATCGCCTTGAATGCGTGCAAAATCGGTTGATTCAAGCCGAACATCCAGCCCACGACGAAACAAAGAAATGTCGTTGTACCCATGATCGGAAATACACCCAATACCATCCCGAGCGCGATGGTCCAAGCTATCCGCGACGGTGAGGTTCCACCCGTCAACTGGGCCACTACCGGGTTCACTAACCATCGCCGCCACCAGCTTTCATTAACCGGCTCTGCGGTTTCTCCGGCATCCTGCATCACCCCCTGCCCTCCTCGTGACGATGATGCAGGACAGGATTGTTAGGCCGGGTATAAACTACTTGGACTACAGAAATGTTTCGGGATGCGAATCCAGCCTCACAGTATTTTAGATAGTAATTCCAAGTCCGAATAAATGATTCGTCAAAGCCCAATGCCATGACTTGGTTGCGGGCTGCGTTGAAATTGTCATTCCAGATTGAAAGCGTTCGCGCGTAGTCCGCGCCCATATCCTCCAGATCGTGCATGAATAGATTGCCCGTCTTTAACAACACCTCGTTGATCCTGCCCACACTGAGCAATAGCGAACCGGGAAATATATGCCGCTGAATCCAATCCACACCCTGCTTCAAACTGCGGTAACGGCAATCCGGCACGGTGATCATTTGGACCCCGAGCAAGCCTTCAGGTGATAGTACTTCCGCGCATTTCGCAAAAAACGATTTATGATACTTGTCGCCCACCGCTTCCAGCATCTCTATCGAAACAATTTTATCAAAACTGCCGGAGATATGGCGGTAGTCCTGGATGCGGATCTCGATCAACTCTGTCAGACCTTCATCGGCAATGCGTTTCCGCACGTACGCCGCTTGAGCCTCGGAAATCGTCACTCCAGTCACCCGGCAGCCATAATTTTTTGCCGCATGGATCGCGAAACCTCCCCAGCCGCATCCGATTTCCAACACCTGATCGGAAGCTTTAAGTTTCAGTTTGCGGCACATGGCCGCGTATTTTCCTTGCTGGGCGGTTTCAAGAGATTCGTCTGAATTTTCAAACCTTGCGCTGGAGTATGTCATGCTGGGGTCCAACCAAAGACTGTAAAATTCATTACCTAGATCATAATGTTCAGCGATGTTCCGGCGGCTTATATCCACAGTATTTTCACGACGCAGGTGACGGAACCAGTTGACGAGTTTCAACAGGTTCACGCCCGGCAGATCACCCGAGGAGGTATCTGATCCCTGAAGTGCGTTCATGTTATCAATAAACCATGAAATGACCGCTGCGATGTCATTGGTATTCCATAAGCCATCGGTATAAGCCTCGCCCATGCCGATATTACCATAATAGGCACAGCGTTTGAAAAAGCCGGCGTCATCCCGCAGAATCACCCGCGCGGTGACGCTTGCTCCGGGTTCGCCAAAGTGCCGAACCCGGCCATCCGCATATTCCATCCGCATCCCGCCTTTTGGCATTTTCTCGAGCAAGCGGATCACCATTCGCTCGGCAAAGCCTTCGGTCGCATGGCAAGTTGTCACCAGCGGCACCCGCTCGTCATTGAGTTGCATCGAAGTGTTCATGATATATTTTTCTTGGGAGTGGAATGGGGACGCATCACATCAAGCTGCGCTTCCGGTCTTGAAGATTTACGGAAGTATGGCACTCGACGCAGCCACAAGAGTAACGCGTGCCAGTGGATCAGGCCAATGATTTTGAGCGATAGCAGCGGATATTTGAAGGCATATACAAATAACCTAGCCGATGTCAGATCGCGCCGCTCGCCACGCACGGCACTCAACAGGACTCGCTCGTCATGCGCATAATCATCAATGTTCACCCGCCAGTTTTCATCTGGAAGGCCGAGTTTGAAATCGAACTCCAAGCCAGGATCGGAAAATGGCGAGACATAAAAATTCTTCGCCACCCGCCGATGCCATAACCCATCGTCACCCATATAGGTCAAAGCGAAAAGTTTCATTTCCCGGTAGGTATTCACCACTTCCGCCACAGCGGCAAGTGGATCGCCGGAGTTCGACTCGATGTAGTAAAACGATACCGGATTGAAGCCATAACCCAGGACTTTGGGAAATGTGACCAACCTTACCCGTGCATCGTTGGGACAAGCCATTCCCTGCTCCGCGAGCCAAGCCAGCAGATTGCCACGGATTCCTCCGGGATGCCCCAAAGCGACATGATCGCGATCATCGATCGAAAACAAGTTAACCCGGTTGTGGCTGAAACCGCAAATCCGGCGATCCAGATCCGGCAATTCATCGAGATCGACACAAAACATGAAAACCCGATAGTTGAACGCGTGACGCTTGGGTTTCAATCGGCAATGGGCGACCGAGCATTCATAGAGCGAGTTCATGACCATGGATCACTTCCTAGTATTTCATTACAAACATTTACCGCTGACCACAGGCCGTCTTCATGAAAACCATAACGCTGCCACGCTCCGCAGAAATACCGGCCCGTTTCATTTCCAGCGACATGCAAGCGAGGCAAATCATTCTGCGCGGCCACTGCCGCCAGATCAAAGAGCGGATGTTCATAGATCATGCGACGTTTGATGGATTTGTCTGCGGGTTGCGATGATGGATTGACTGAAACAAAGTATTGCTCGCGATCCGATACTCCCTGCAACTCGTTCATCCAATAGTGGGTCGAGTGGCGTTGCGCTTCGTCGATCCGATAATTCCAAGACGCCCAGCAACGGCGGGTCTTCGGCATGAAGCTGGAGTCGGTATGCAGTACGACCTCATTTTTCTGATAATTGAATTTCCCGAGTAGTTCGGATTCCAAAGCGGTCGGGTCCGCAAGCATTGATAGGGCCTGATCGCTATGGGCGGCGATCAGCACCTTGTCATATTCCCGGCAGCTTCCGTCATTCAGCATGAGCAATGCGCCATCTGGAGTTCTGGCAACATTCCGCACGCCGCAGCCCTGTTCGATATTCCGCACGAATGGTTCAGTTAGCTTGCTGACATAAGTGCGCGAGCCACCCGAAACCGTGCGCCATGGATGCTGGGTATCCAATCCGAGAAACCCGTGGTTATGCCAAAACCGCATCAAGGTTCTGGCGGGAAATTCTTCGATCCGTTCCGGCGGACTGGACCAAACTGCGGCAGCCATCGGTGATAGATACCAATTGAGAAAATCACCACCATAAGCACGGGCTTTCACATACTCGCGCAGGGAAAGGTTTTCATACTGTGGATTGGCAAGTTCCGCCTGAGTTTCCCGGTTGAAACGGGCGATTTGGCCAAGCATCCGCCAAAAGCGGAAATTCACCAGATTCCGGCGCTGACCAAATAGCAGATTCACGCTGCCGCCGTTGAACTCCAAACCATCGCCCACATGTTGCACACTGAACGACATGGAAGTGGGTTTGGTTGTTACTCCGAGTTCGCGAAACAGGCGTGTGAGCAAGGGGTAGGTTACCTCATTATAGACCATGAATCCGGTATCCACGGGGATTTTCTCAACTCCCTCATCGACCATCACGGTATGTGAGTGGCCACCAATCCGATCATCCTTTTCAAACAATGTAACATCGTATTTCCTGCTCAGAAACCAGGCACAGGCCAAGCCTGAGATTCCGGTTCCAACGATTGCGATGTGTTGTCGGCTCATGCGCTGCGTTGTTGGGACGCGTCCACTGTTAGCACCTCTTCGAGCACCGCCTTAGGAACCGGACGCAGATCCCAGATCAATCCCGTCCATGAGAGGAATCTCAAACCGTAGTACGTCAAATCAAGCTCCCACCAACGAAACCCCTGCCTGACGGAATGCGGGTAGCGGTGGTGATTGTTATGCCAACCCTCACCCAGAGTAATAAATGTCAGCAACCAACTGTTCCGGCTGTCATCGTCCGTTGCATAACGACGGCTGCCCCAGACATGCGCCAGAGAGTTGATAAACAATGTCCCGTGAAGCAAAACTGTGGTGCTGATGAAGAAGGTCCAAACAAAGAATTGGCCGAGCGTCACACCGAGCGCGGGGAAAAATGTTTCCAAGATCCAGCCGATTCCCAACATGAGTAAACCATACACAAACGGCACTGTCTGGTCATAGCGATTCAAGAAAACCAACTCTGGATATTTCGCCAAATCCGGGATACTCTTGTAAGCCGTCGGGAAATTTTTCATCGAGGTCAGCCAGCCAATATGTGACCACAAGAAACCACTGATCACTGGCGAATGAATATCCTCCTCATGATCCGCGTGCTTGTGATGATGGCGATGGGTCGCCGCCCACCACAACGGACCGCGCTGCATGGAACTGTTACCCAGAACCGCGAACAGGAACTGCGCAGTCCGCGAGGTTTTGAAGGTCTTATGGGAAAAGAACCGATGATAAAATCCGGTGATCGCAAACATTCTGATTCCATATAACAGCACCGCCGCAACCAGTGCCGCCGGACTGAAACCCACCCAAAACACCGCCAAACAGCCGAGATGCAGGAAAATGAATGGCAAGGTCCGCTGCCAATCGACTCTTTCAGGCAAAGTCGCGGGATCGGGCAGACCTTCGCGGCGGTAATCGGAATCGAGCCATTGACAAAATGCCAGAATACCAGCACTCCATGCACTTGCTACTTTCTGATCTGAATTATTATCATCGTTTTTCATCGAATTGTACCTCTCAGTTAGAAGCTAGGCGTTTGTGAACGAATCCCACGGCACCACCGACGACCGGCAGATGCGCGTAGAAATTTTTACCAGCGTCCCAGAAATCTTGATGAAAGGCAACTTTCCCTTCACGATTCAAGCGAATCTGGCTGATGCCAATAGAGTGGACGGGTTTTCCCCCGCTCAAGGCCGGCGCGGCAACTATCATTGTCCAGCGAACATAATAATCATTTCCTGAGCGAGCCACGTCGTCAATCGTCACCTTGTATTCCGTCATCGTCTCGCTAGTTTTGGTGAAATACGCTTCGATTTCTGCCGCTCCGTGATGCACCGCCAGCGTGTCGTCTAGATAGGCATCTGCCGCATAGACCTTGGAGGTATTGGCATGGACCTTTTTAACGTCGCCGATTTCTTGGAGAAAGGATTGGAAGCGAGCCAGCGCCTCGGTTTCCCCCGGACTACCGGGTCGCAGGTCGCTTGCCGCCGTTTTTTCCAGACGATTTCGATACGCCGCGACGTCCCGCGCCGAGTCATTGGGGGCCGCGCAAGAGGCCAATACCAGCAGTATTGCGGCCAACGAAACCATCAAGCCTGCAAGAAAGGTGGCGAGCGGGTGAGTGAGAATAGAAAGTGTCATCCCGCGTCACCTCGCACTGCAAGCGGCGCCGCGCAAGGGGGCAAATCCGCAGATCAGGTGCGGTTCGCCCGCCCGTTATGCGCCCAAGCATCAGGTTTGACATAGCTGATGGAGCAATCACCTTCAGTGCATCAAAAAACTCCACTCACTGCTGGTTCCTGAAATCTCCGCCGTAGAACTGGGCAAGGCCGGGCTGCTGGCTCTAATTGGCGCGCTGATCGCGGGTTGTTTCGGAATGATCCACGACCAAATCACCTATACAATTTCGCCAGAGTATTTCACCCGGATGAAATTCGCGCAATTCCACAGCGCGAATTTCGGATTCCCTCCTCGCGTCTTCGTTGCGGAAATCGGATTTCTCGCGACGTGGTGGGTTGGCTTGATTGCCGCTTGGTTTCTCGCCCGCATCGCTCTGTCGAAATTCAAATTTCCCGTGAGAGCAGTCTTGCGGGCAATGGCAGCCATCGTTGGTTTTGTCGTGCTGCTGGGAATCTTCGCCTATTTCATCGGCCCGTCCTTGCTGGAGGATCGCCCCGACTGGAGGGAATCGCTCGAATCCATCCGCGTCATCGACCAGACCGCCTTCAACCGCGTCGCGGCCATCCATTTGGCGGGATATTCCGGTGCTTTGATCGGCTGGATCGCTGCGATGGTTTGGTTTTTGAGGTGTCCGAAATCACGAATTTCCCCCGAGGACTAGTGGCGTGTAAAATTCAAATACCTGGGCGCAATACATCGCCGCCGGAGCCGAGGAAGCGGTAATAGACCTCCATCATCAGCGTGCAGAGACAGGTGCGGTAGAGTTTATCCCCTTGCCACGTCCCGCCAGCAGCTCGTGCCTTTTTCCCGCCGCCGGGAGTTTTCCATGATCCGTCGGCGTCCTGATTCTGGAGGATCTGATCGCGGAACAATTCGTTGTATTGTTTCCAGTCGTTGCCGCCGCGTTGCATCATGGCTTGGGACTCGTAGTAGTGGCCGTAGAGGTCGCAGAACTCGGTGTTGTAATCGAACTTTGTATTCTCCAGGACATAACTCGCGCCCTTGCGGACTTCGGGACGGTTGCCCTTATTCCACATCTGATTGCAGAGCATTCCGACGCCTGTTAGTGTGTAGTATCCCGATGGCGGTTTGCCAGGGCCGACGTAACCGAATCCGCCTTCGGGACTTTGGCGGCCATTCACGTAGTCGAGCGCCTTGTTGATGCAGGAGTTCATGCCTTTGAATGGGAGGCCTGAGTGATCACATGCCCTGAGAGCTTGAATCTGCCAACCGGCGACGGAAAGATCGGTGTGACCACCTTCCGTGGCGTAAGCATAGGCCCAGCCGCCATTTTTATTTTGGTGATCGATGATGTATTGCCCCGCTTTCTGAGTAACTTCCGTTAGGTAGGGGACTTCGTTTACGCTATTCTTGCAAAACGTGGTGGCTTCTCCGAGGGCGTAGGTGGCAATCGCATGTTCGTAACTCCAATGGTTCGCGGTGAAATTTCCGGACATTTTACCATCATTCTTCATGCCGAGACTTACTAACCAAACAATGCCGCGCCCGCAGGATTCACCAAACTCCTCGGACGATGGTGTTTCACAATGCCCAAAGTAAGCCAGCAGCGCGAGGCCGGTCATGGCAGCGGGCGTATCCTTGCCCCACGAGCCGTCGGGATTTTGGTTTGCCTTGAGCCAACGGAGTCCGTTGAGCACCGTATCTTCGCAGGCTTCGGTTCCGCCGTTTTGCTTGAGGCGAGCGAGGCGATCTTGCTTGGAGCAACGCTTACGTATGATCTCAGGGAGAAAAATAAATGACTTGTTTGAGTTTGCTCCGATCACGCTTGGGCCAGGTCCGATTTTGTCCCTTCCTAACGAACCATTGCCGGTAGTAAGACTTCCAGGTCCACCCAGCGAGCCGCCATCATTCAAAGAAGTCATCACTGGCATACTGGTCGATACCTGAGGTTCCGGCAGGACAATCGTGGACTCTTTCTCCAGAGCCGCGATCCGTGGCAAGTTGGCGCGGCTCATCTGGGTTCGTTTTCTGGTGGTGTTCGCCTCAGACCCGCTGCTGCCGGAACTGCCTCTGGTAGCCCATTCATCGGGTTTTTTCTCCGGCGAGGGAATGATTTGAAAAACATAGATGAGTCCTACTATCAGCAGGATGACGTGTAGAATCACCGAGATGGTGAGCGAACCCGCACCGAACTTCTGCCAGTAACTTGGGCGAGGTTCGGGTGCTGAGGGATGGATGGTTGGATCGGTGTAGGTTTTCATAGGAAATGAGGTTTGAGGCCGGGAGTCATAAGAATGACTCGCGAACATTCATTTCCTTGGAAAATTTTTTGAACCACCCGCCCAGGCCTGCCATATCAGCGACTGAGAAAATCCGTGGAGATCCGCATCAAGCAGATTCGCGAACAAGAACGTGCCCGCGCAGTCAGTCTGACTTCCAAACCAGCAGGTTTACCTCCTCACGCGTCATGCACGGGCTTCCAGGCGGCGTTTTCCTTGGACGAGGCAACGGCGGCTTCGATGAAGGCCATGCCTTCCACGCCGTCGGCGACTGTTGGAAAATCGTAACCTTCAGCGCGCGGATAGGTGCCTGCTAGATAGTCGGAAATCGCTTCCGCCGCTGCCAGATAGACATTGGCGAAGGCCTCGATGAAGGCTTCCGGGTGACCGAAGGGGAGGCGCGTGGTCTTCGCGGCTTCCGGTCCGTTGTAGCTGTTGCCGCGCCGCCAGACTTGGCGCGGGGCTTCGGCGAATTTCACGATCAACTCGTTCGGGTGTTCCTGATGCCACTCGATCGACGCTTCGGTGCCGTAGATCCGGACGTTCAGGTTGTTTTCGTCGCCAGTGGAAATTTGTGAGGCGAAAAGCAGGCCGCGCGCGCCGCCTTCGTAGCGGACCAACATGCTGCCGTCATCGTCTAACGGACGACCGGGGATGAAGGTGTTGAGATCGGCGGCGATTTCCTCCAACTCCAGTCCAGTGATGTAGCGGACGAGGTTTTCCGCGTGGGAACCGATGTCGCCAATGCAGTTAGAAACGCCCGCGACGCCGGGGTCCATCCGCCAGTTAGAAATCGCGCCATCGGCCTGATCCTTGAGCGCGGTGATCGCGTAGCCCTGCGGGTATTCCGCGACGATCTTGAGGATGCGTCCCAGCTTGCCGGCTTTCACCATCGCGCGGGCTTCCTTGACCATCGGATAGCCCGTGTAGTTGTGAGTGAGGGCGAACACCAGGCCGGACGCATCGACGAGTTTCTTCAACTCCTTGGCTTCTGCTAGAGAGAAAGCCAGCGGTTTTTCACAGATGATGTGGATGCCGGCTGCTAGAAATGCCTTGGCGACTGGATAGTGGAGATCGTTGCGGGCGACGATGGTCACGAAGTCGATGCGCTCGCCCGGCGGTAGCGCGGCTTCGGCGGTGGCCATTTGCGCGTAGGAGGAATAGACGCGGGCTGGATCGAGGAAAAAGTCCTCGCCCGAGAGTTTGGATTTTTCAGGATCGGAGGAAAAACACCCGGCGACGAGTTCGATTTTTCCATCCAGATTTGCGGCCATGCGGTGAACGGCGCCGATGAAGGCACCGCGTCCGCCGCCGACCATGCCCATGCGGAGTTTGCGATTCATAGGAAGAGTGAGGTTAGAGCTAAGAGTTTGGAGTTGAGAAGAGAGAAAAGGTTCATGGAGTGTGGGCATCCTGCCCACATGGCAAACTTGTGGGCAAGATGCCCACACTCCTTGAGTTAGATTGATACAGGTTTGCCGGTGGTGGCGGATTGATAGATGGCGTCGATGATTTGCATGAGGCGTAGGGCTTCGGTCGGCGTGTTGAGCGGCGCGGCGATGCCCTCGATGGCTTCGATGAAATTGCGGGCTGAATTGCTGCGGCCCATGTCCTCGCAGGCGGGAACGACGATGCTGCGGTTGACGCTGTTGCCGTTTTCCTGGACGTAGAGTTCGCAGGTGTCGATGGCGGTCTCATCCAGTCCATCGCGGCCAAAAAGACGTTCGACCTTGCCGCCTGCGCCGCTGCCTTGGAAGACCACGGAGACTTCCTCGCGCTTGACCATTTCCGCCCACGAAACTTGGAGTGTTAGAACTTGGCCGGTTTTGAAAGTCACGAAGCCATGGGCGGCGGCCTCGACGTTGTTCGTGCCATCGGCGCGGTCGGGAATGCCCCACGGGCCTTTGAAATTTTTGTCGGTGATGAAGGTGTCGAAGGTGTTAGCCAGCACATGCGCCGGCTCGGGGTAGCCCATGAAATACAATGCGAGGTCGATCATGTGGAGCAGGTCGATGACCGGGCCACCGCCAGACAACTCCTTGGTCGTGAACCAGCCACCGAAGCCGGGGATGCCGGTGCGGCGGATCCATTTCGCTTGGGCCGAGTTGATGGTGCCGGTGACGCCGGTGTCGATGTAGGCCTTCATCGCCTGCGCCTCGGGTCGGGCGCGGTTGTTGAAATTGAACATCAGTTTTTTGCCAGCGGCATCGGCGGCGGCGATCATTTCCGCGACCTCGGAGGCCTTGAGCGCGGGCGGTTTCTCACAGAAAACGTGCTTGCCCGCCTTGAGGCATTGGAGCGCGAGCGGGGCATGAAATTTGTTCGGAACGATGATGCTCACGGCGTCAAGCTCCGGGCAATCCGCGAGCATGGCTTCGACCGATTCGCAGGCTTTCGCAATGTCCCACCTCGCCGCAGCTTTGGCGGCGGCACCCGGCGCAGGGTCCGCGACGGCGACGATTTCCGCACCTGCCTGACGAAACCCTGCGGCGTGGTATTGTAACATCCCACCCGCCCCGATCACTCCAACTTTTGTAGCCATTTATGTATTTGTATTTGAAAGATTGAATCCGTGCTTATGCCTTCCCCTGCCACTCGCCGAAGCGGCGGAATTTCTGATAGCGATTTTCTAGCAGGTCCGCCGTGGTGAGCGCGGATAATTCCGCGATGTGGGCGAGCACCTTTTCCTTGAAGGCATCCGCCGAGGCTTGGTGATCGTGATGCGCGCCGCCCGTGGGCTCGGGGATCACGTCGTCGATGAGGCCGAGTTTCATGAGATCCGGGGCGACCAGCTTCATCGCCTCCGCCGCCTCGGGCGCGTGCTTGCGGTGTTTCCACAAAATCGCCGCGCAGCCTTCCGGGCTGATGACCGAGTAGTAAGCGTTTTCCAGCATAATCACCCGGTCGGCCACGCCGATGCCGAGCGCCCCGCCCGAGCCGCCCTCGCCGAGCACGATGGCGATGACCGGCACCTTGAGCAGCATCATTTCCCGGAGATTGTAGGCGATGGCCTCGGCGATGTTCCGCTCCTCCGCGCCGATGCCGGGAAACGCGCCGGGCGTGTCGATCATGGTGATGACGGGCAGGCCGAATTTTTCAGCCGTCTTCATCAGACGCATCGCCTTGCGGTAGCCTTCCGGATGGGCGCTGCCGAAGTTGCGCTTGAGGTTTTCCTTGGTATCTCGGCCTTTCTGGTGGCCGATCACAATCACCCGCTGGCCATCAATGCGGGCGAACCCACCGGGCATGGAGGCGTCGTCGCCGATGTGCCGATCCCCGTGGAGTTCGCAGAAATCCGTGAAAGCCAAGGAGACGTAGTCGAGCATGAACGGGCGTTTTGTATGGCGAGCGATCTGAACGCGCTGCCATGGGGTAAGGTTTCTATAAATCGCCGCCCGCGTTTCGGCAAGTTTGCTCTCCATGATGGCAATTTCCGCCGACAAGTCGCAATTCTGGGAGGCGGACTTGGTGCGGAGTTTTTCCAATTCCCGTTCAAGCTCGGCGGCAGGTTTTTCAAATTCGAGGAGCTGCATGGTTGAGCCGCAATGTTTGGGATTCGGCGCGGAAGATGCAAGGCTAGAGATGGGGGCCGCTTCACCCTAGCTTCTGGATTATTTCGGATTCAGCAGTCCTCACTCCTCACGCAGCCCCCACGTCTCCTGTTGGAAACGCCCTGGCGTCACCCGGTGGATTTGCCCGGAATTCCCGTATAGGACGGCAATCCCCCCCATCCAGCATCCGGTTTCTACGGAACTCTCAACGATCAAAAAATACAGAATCTTGTTCCGAATTTGCACCCCGCCCCTCCTTGCCGTGACGCAGCGAATGTAGTCCGAATCAAGAGTTGCGCCACTTCTCCACCTACATGACCGCGCCCGCCCCTCTCATGACCCACCTGACTCCACGCCCGGGCCTGAGCTTTCCAAGCTCGGGCCTGAGCGTTCCAAGCGCGAGCCTGAGTCTTCCAAGCCCGGGCCTGCGTCTTCCAAGCCTAAGCCTGCGCGTTCCAAGCGCGAGCCTGAGTCTTCCAAGCCTAAGCCTGCGTCTTCCAAGCCTAAGCCTGAGTCGTTCCGGCCCTCCCTAAAATCTCCCTAAACCACTGAAAATCAACATACCATGTCAAACACAGACTACATCCCAAAAACCAACGAAGCAAAAGCCGCCCTTTTCGAGCGCTTCCGCGACACCATCCCCAGCTACGCCACTCCACTCGGCCTCACCCCTGCCGACGCTTTATCCCAGTTCGAGGACGCCACCTGGTTCCGCTACGCCCTCATCCGCTAACCCCCAAGTCCATCCACCCCGAGCTGGCCCTGTCCTGGCGTCCAGCTCGGGGTTTTCATGAAAATAGCGCGCGGTTAAAATAGGACATCCGCCCCTATTCAAATTTGAAAAATCTAGGCCCGACCCCGTTCATTGGTCGATTATCTTTGACCCCGCGTGATCACGTACTATCAAGTGTCCGGTTTTGAGACATAATGCGGGTGTCAAAGGACTTCGTAAGCAAAGCCTTATATTTAGGTGTTTATTTACATTTTGGTTGCTCCTTATATTTAGAAAATATGTAGTTTAAAATCCATTGACGGGCCTCTTGTCCGTGAGCTAAAGCTAACTCTCTACAACTTCTCCCCCGAATTCTAACTCCCCCTAATTCCCCACCCCCCATGAATACCAGCACACTTAGCGTGAGCCACGCACGTACCGTATCCGCGTCGAATGGATGCACTCTCAAAGCAGCAGGCTTACTTGCCTTCTCGCTTGCCATCGGGCTCTCCGCCAAGGCCCAAAACCTGGCCGGTTTGGATCTCGGCGTCGCCAATGACTACGCCTTTGTCAGCTTGGGTGCTGGCGGTTCGGCGACCATCAACAGCGGCCCGATCGCCGGATCCGTCCTCATCGGACAGAACGCGACACTCACGACATCCGGAGGCAACAACGGAGGTCTCACCAATGGCGGTGTCCTGTATTATGACAACACCGGATCCACCGACGGCTCGGGACTCAACACCCCGCCACCGACACAGCTGGTTTCCACCGCCCTGACGCTGAGCGCGCTCAACTCGGCGAAGAGCGTTTCCGCTTATGCGTCCGGCCTGACCGCCACCCAGAACTTCGCCCTAATCAACTCCGACACCACCCTCACCGGCAACGGCGGCCTCAATGTCATCGACCTTGGCAACCTCAAGAACGCAAACCTCACGATCAGCGGCAGTGCCAACGACTATTTTGTCTTCAACGTCAGTGGTGCGGTGAACAGCAACAGGGTGATGTCCCTGACCGGAGGAATCCCCGCCTCCAATGTTCTTTGGAACCTCACGGGCACCAGCACGGTCTTCCAGACCTCCGGCGGGAACGCATCGGTCGGCACCTTCCTCGCGGTGAACGGAGGAAACTTCCAATTTTCCAACCTCGTTCTGAATGGGGAGTTGATCAACGCGGGTGGTCACATCCAATTTGTCTCGGGCTCCGAAATGACCGGCAACGGATTCACTGTTCCCGAGCCCAGTAGCATGGGCCTCACCGCCATTGGTGTCCTCACCCTTGTGACCCGCCGTCGGCGCGGTGCCACTACCAAATAAGGGTTTCCGCCGTTTTTCAAGCTTCCTCGCTGTTTCCAACGGGAACAGATTTTCACTCGTCTGTGGGGATGGCCGGCGGATGAGAGGGAGAATGAAGTCGGTTGGGTGTTCAACGCGATGACCAGAACCAATGCCAATGTCGCGCCTCAAAGCTGCCGCTCCACGCGACTGAAGATCGCGAAGGTTATCCCAAGTATATCACCCAAAGCAGGGGCACCGCCGAAAGCGCTAATACCTCCCAAAACCGTTGAAAATGTCACTTGATTTGATCGCCGCCGCGTTTGCCGGGATGGCTCGGGACCGGTGATCGCCCCTACGCTTTTTCAAACCGGCTTCAGTAGGTACCCGCCGACCCAGCCTTCCTCGCCGCGCTCGTTCCGGCACCAGTGCCAGCCGTGGATCCGGCGGAGGGACTCGATCCGGTCCCCGCGCTTGATGGTGAGGACGGTGGGATCGTAGTCTTCCTGGGCGGCGAAGCGGCCTTCGCCGAGCGGCTCGAGGATTTCCTCCGGGACGTAGCCGTCGTTGCCGTCGTTGTCGTCGTTGTCGTCGTTGTCGGTCGCCCAGACCCAGCCGGGCCAGGCGTGGTCGGCGACGCCGGTGGTGACTTCATCTCCGGCGGTCAGTTTGATCGGATCGCTGTCCTTTTCCTCATAGTCGGCGTTTGCGGTGAAGGTGGCCATGGCTGCGAGCAAGAAAATCAGACGCGGAGAAAATTGCGAACCCTCATTTCCGCGAGGGATTCTGGTGCTATACTGCCGCGCATTAGGATTTGTGAATATGGATGATCCTGTTGTAAGTGGGCTTTGGGCGGCGTGTAACCTGACAGCAGCCGGTTCTACGCAAAGCGGCTACATGGAATGATAGAGGTAGGAACGGGGCTTTCGCCCCGCTCCCCCCTCCGAACCGGACGGGCGGATCTCCCGCATCCGGCTCTCCAGTCAGTGGTTTGCTCCATTACGGAGGCTCGCGATTTCTGTTTCCCGGGCGTCCAGCAGGCAAAAGAGCCCGAGCTTCTCGAAGTAGCGGTTGGGCCAGCGCTGGTGATCATTTCCACGACCACGGCCTTCGAGGCCGCGTCGCTTTCTCAGGATGGAGCGCAGTCTCATGCGGATCCACCCGTCGATCCCACTCAGTTCGCTGGCTTTGACGTGTTTGAAATAGCCGAACCAACCGGGCAATGTCCGGTTCAGGCCTGCCACAATCGCTTCCATGCTCTTGCCATTGTTCCGACGCGTCCGGGGTTTGATGGTTTCGCGTAACTTGCGCACGCTTTTGGGTCGAACCAATCGCATCATCTTTCCCCGGCGGCTTCTTTGGAACCGATAGCCGAGGAAGTCGAAATGACTGTCTGCTTGGTTCATGTCCACCGTGCGGGTTTTGTCTGGGTGCAATGTGAGTCCTGATCCCACCATCCATTCACGGAGCTTTTCCAGCGCAGCTTCGGCTTCTTCCTGACTGCGACATACGACGACCATGTCGTCGGCATATCGCACCATTTCAAATCCTAACTCCGCCATCATCCAGTCCAACGGATTTAAGTAGATGTTAGCTAACAATGGACTTATAACTCCGCCTTGCGGTGTGCCTTGCGGATCACCTTCGGGCAGTTCTTCCATTGCTTTGGCTGATTGGGCGTCTTCCATTACGCCTTGTTTGAGGAACCCCTCGATCAGCCCCAGAACCCGTCCATCGATCTTCTGATCGCCAGTGGTCGATGTGCTCGCGCACCAGTGCCATGAGCCGATCATGGGGAATCGCATCGAAGTAGCCCTTGATGTCCACTTCCACGACGTGCGGCCTCCCTGCTGTTAGCAGTTCTTCCACACGCCGCAGCGCGTCCTTGCAACCGCGTCCGGGGCGGAACCCGTAGCTGTGTTTAGCGTAGCGGTTTTCGAAAATGGGTTCTATCACCATTCTCACCGCTGCCTGCACCACGCGGTCGGTGACCGTCGGGATGCCCAACGGCCGATTTTCCGCACTGCCCGGTTTTTCGATCCACACCCGTTTGACCGGCTTGGGTTGATAGGTGCCCTTGTTGAGATACTCATTCACGGCGAGTAGCCGACTTTGGCTGTCTTGCTCAAAGTGCCCTATCGTGATGCCGTCCACGCCACAGGCCCCAGCGTTTCTTCGCACCTTTTCCCATGCCAGTTGAAGGGTTCTTTCTGTGCTGACCTTGTCGATCAGGCTGAACCACTTGTTTCCTTTCAACCCTCTTGCGAGGGCCGCAAGCATCGGCTTGGTCCATACTCCGCGTTCGGCCTTGTGCCGTTGCCACAGATCCTCTTCCGTTTGTTTATCCCCCACCCTGTCAGGCTGGGAAACTGGCACGGATGGTTCTTCGCGATTCATGGTTTTTGCCTTTCCACTTTCCTGCCGTCCTTTGCTCCACAGGCATTACCCCGCTTCATCGCTCTTATTTCGGCTCTGACTTCTGCCCGGCTCCGCTTGCGCGGATTCCTGCCCGGACAGCTTTGATTCGCTATCGCTCACCCCTCGCGGGGCTCCCCTCCGGGAACTCTATGTCCGCTGCGCTCCCATTCAATGTTTCCACATGATACCTTCCCTGCGTTCTCACCCCAACCATCCACAACAACCCGCTTCTCCCCCGTGTACGAGGGATGTGGGAGGAAACGGTTGTCACTCATGCAACAGGCTTCGCCAATTGCTCGAAGGCTCGCCGTTGTTGTAAACCGAAACGGGTTCACTTGTATTTGGGACCGCAGGTCCGCCTCGGGCTGCTCTCCACCCCGTCTCACGACGACGCAGTTACCTCCGGCTGCTTTCCCGTAACTCGTCTCGGGATGACTCAGACTTTCACTGGTTGATTTCATGTATTTACACGCGCCTCGCGTGTTGTCTTTGACGCCCTCGTCGAAAACCTGTGTTCCCAGTCATTGGATCTATCTTTTATCTCAATCGAAATGCGTTCCAAACCTCAAAGGAAAATCACCCAGAATGAGACGAGGGCGTCTCATTCGACACGCGAGGGCGCGTATGCTCCCCTTTTTCCCTAGCTTGATCGCCCTGGGAGACGACTCCACCTGAGCGTTCTTGCCGCGCTGAGAGCGAATCCACAATCTCAGTGGATAGATAGGGGTTTTGCAGATCCAACATGACCAATGCCTATCCCTCTATCATGGCCCTCACTCATGACAATCGGAAGAAATCGGGAAGATGATGAGATTCCTGCCAAAGGAACAAAGAAGCATCGGACTTATTTCTTCCGCCTTGACGCAGGAAGTGCGCACCCTCGTCCGCCAAAGCAAATTCCAGACAGTCAAAGTGCCATTCCAGATGGAGCAAATGCCATACAAGATCCACCTCAGGGGGCTGTCGTTTTAGCATGACAGACGAACAGGCCATTGGCAGGTGGTTGCCCGAGACAAAAGAAGCGAGCTTCACTCTGGCTCTGAGGTCATCAATGCTTGCGTGTCCGGTTCCCATTTCAAGCCCCAGTCGCACATCGCTTCGAGAAGCGGGCGGAGCGCCTGACCTTTTTCCGTGAGCTGGTAGGCGGAGCGTTTCGTGCCGTCGTGGGCGGGGATTTGTCCGACGATCTGGTGACGCAGCAGGCGGGCAAGGCGTTCGCTCAAGACATTCGTGGGGATGCCTTCGGGCGAGGCGCTGAAATCTTTGAAGCGAGTGCGGCCAAATACCAGGTCGCGGATGACGAGCAGGGTCCAGCGGTCGCCAACGATGTCGAGCGAACAGGCGACCGGGCAAGGCGAACGGCGGGTGGCGGCGCTCGGTTTGGAAGTAGTTTTTGCCATGCGCTGACGCTGCCATACCATTTACTTGCAATCCACAAGCATCTTACTTGCGTGATGCAAGTATTGTGACAGAGTCTCCGCCATGATCCACCAAAACGAACCCCGGCTCGCGCCGCCCGGCGCGGGATTACCCAAGATGGAAAACATCATGGCCCGCGTGCTGTCACGCCTGCGGCTGTGGACTGGCAGCCGTGAATCTTTCAACGCCAGTTTCAAGCGCGAGCGTGAGTTGATCCGTGGTTTGTATCGGGGTTGCGAGGCGGATTTGGGCGCACGGCGGATTCTCATCAAACGTCTGCCGGGCTTGGAGGACAGCAGCCGCAACTGGTCGGTCTGGATGACGCTTGACCATCTGCGAATCACCAACACGGCGATGGCAGGCGTGATCAGCGAGTTGGCAAACGACATTCAGCCGACGAGCGTGGTCAGCACCGCCACGGTGAAACCAAGCCCCGACGCGACGGCTGCGGTGGTGGCCGAATACGAAGCTTCCTGCGATGCGTTGCTGGCTGCCGTGAATGCCGCGCCGAATCTGAAGACAAAATTGCGACATATCCATCCGTGGTTCGGGCCGATGGACGCATTTGCCTGGCACGCGCTGGCGGGCGGACACATGGGGATTCATCGCGCGCAGTTGCAGCGCATCACTCAAGGGCTGAACGCGGGAGCAAAATAATTTTCCCATGCACGCCCGACCGCTCGCGCTCACCACCGATCCGATTTTGTTAATTGAATTTCAAGGCCCCACAAGTGGTCGGCGGACTTCCACCCGATAGAAGCGCTTGTCCGCTGGGACTCCGGCGAAATTGACGGTGGTGGTCACGGCGCTGCCGACAAAGGATGATAGCCCAGCATCCTGCCAGGTGTTGGTTTCCAGAGTTTCGCTTTGTTTCACTTGATAGAGCCGGGTGGCAGTGGAGGTGAACTGAAGATGGGCTGCGAGGCCGCTGCCGGTTTGGCTGAAGTCCACGATGTGTAAGTTGTCCGTGGGATCGAGCGGATTGGTGTCCGCGGTGTATTCGGCGAGGTCGGTGATGCCGTCGCCATCCGCATCGTGGTTGGCTCCCAAGGTGGCGAGGTTGCCAGCGCGGCTCATTTCCCATGAATCAGAAATGCCGTCGGCATCTGTATCGAAAATGGCAAGCTGGGTGGTGATGGCAGTGCCAAGGTTGATCCAGCCGAGGTTGCCACTCCATGCGTAGCCAGCGAGCGCACCGGTGGTCAAGACGACGTGGGGATCGCCGGTGGATTCAAAGCAAATCCAGCCGATGTTTTGGCCCCAGGCATAGCCGCGCAGACCGCCGCCGGGGGTGAGATTCACACCGTATTCGCCACCGGTATTGGTGTAGGCATACCCGTTGGATGGCTCGCCGTTGCCGGCATGGATCCAGCCGAGGTTTGCCGCGTAGAGGAATCCGCTGCACACGTTGTCACCGGTGCGGAAGCCGTAGTTGGTGGCAGGCTTGGCAAGGATCCAGCCCGCGTTGGCGGAGAAGATATAATTATTAGAATTGCCAAAGGTCGAATCCGAGGCGAGGAAATTGAAGCTCACGTTAGATCCGCTGCCATTCTGGTTCGATGTGTTGGTGGCGGTGGTGGTATAAGTGACGGCTTGGCCGGGGATGATGCCGCCGGTATAGTTCAAGGTCACGGTCTGCGGATCGGCCCCGGCTGGGACGTTGACCGTGCCGACCACGATGCCGCCGACGTAGAAGGTAACCGTGGTGGCAACTTGGTTCGGATTCACGGTGGCGCGCAGAGTGGCCTTGGTGGGCGTCACCATGGTGGGGGCGAGCGTGCTGACGACGGGCGGACCGCCTGCGGCGTTGAAGGTCACCAAGGCACCATCGACCGTCACTCCCGCGCCATTGATCGCCTGCACCCTGCAAGTGTGCGCACTACCGGGCAGCAGGCCTGTTAGGTTATAGGTGAGATTCACCGGGGCGTGACCTGCCGGGATGGGCGTGGTGCCACGAATTTGCCCATCGGCGATGAACCACGCGGTGGTGTCGAAAAAATTCGGGTTCACAGTGGCTCTGAGGGTCGCGCTGGTGGTGGCTAACGGCGAGGGAGCGAGAGTCGTGACGAGGGGAGTGCCGCCATTCACATGCACGGTGAAACTGCCGCTGGTAAGCGCTCCGCCGCTGTCGGTGCTGGTGACATTCACCGCAGTATCGCCGAGCGCAAAGTGGCTGCCACTGGCGGGCGTCGCGATAGCCGCAGGATCGGGGTCATCTTCAACATCGGTCGCAGTGACGCTGAAGGTTACGTCCGCGCCGGTGGTGTCCGCAGGGTCCACGGTGACCGGAGAGACCGGCAGATTCAGAACGGGTGGTAAATTGCCGGTGCCGATGAGCGCGATGTCGAAGGGGGCCTCGTTGGGATCGTTGCTGGCGATCTGGAGTTGAGCGCTGCGAGGGCCGCTGGCAGCGGGTGTGAACGTGACGATGAAGGTCGTGGTGCCAGCGGGCAAAAGCGTCGCGTTTGGTGCACCGGCAACGGGTGTCGTAAGCGTGAACTCGCTGGCGTTTGTGCCGCTGATCGTGATGCCAAGACCCGTTAGATTGGCACGACCAGAGTTGGTGATGGTGAATGTGCGGGCGGTGCCGGTGGCAACCGTTCGAATGCCATAGTCCACCGTGCTCGCGCCATCTGCTAGCGGCGTGCCTGTGGGCTGCTCGACGTCAATGTCCGGGTAAGCTTGGAAATTACTGAGCACCACGCTGGTCGAGCCGGCCGCGTTCACTGCAAAACTGCCTTTAAAATCCAACGTATTGATCCGTCCACTCACGACATTGCTGAACTGGCCGGTGGTGTTTTGATTCGATGTTAGAATCGTGAACGTATCCCCCGCCGCGACGGTCTGCTCGAAGCCATTTACAAATCCCACCTCGAGCATTCCATTGCGGGCAAAAGCCACGGTTCCCGCCTCAGTGACGCGATCATATTGTGTGCTCACGGTGGTGCCGCCCAGATCCACCCTGAGCTTTGAGGCGACAGTAAACGTCAGGTCATCGGTGATCGCCAAGGTCGCAGTCGCCGTAGCTCCCGTGCCTTGCGGGGAAACGATGCCCGCCGTGATATTGACCTTGCCCGTGATGGTGCCAGTGCCAGCGAGCGTGCCGCCATTGATCGCAAGCGGTGCGGTGCCAACCGTTATAGCGCCGCCATTGAGCCGGAGTAAGCCAGCAGTCTGTGTGAACGTGCCGCCTGCTAAGTTGATGGAACCCGTCTGTATATCCATCGTGCCGGTGTTGTTGAAGGGCAGGCTGACACCCATGGCCGTGGCGCTGGTATTTCGCGTGAACGTGCCGCTGTTGTTAAAAGTGTTGGTGCCGATGTTCGGGGAGAGGCCGGATGACGATTGCGCAAGAAAGGTGCCTGCATTGTTGATGGTGGCGTTGTTGTTGATGTTCGCGGTGCTGCCCTGTGTGAATGTTTGCCCCGAGGGGACACTCAGCACCGCATTGTTGATAGTGGCCCCGGAAACCGCGCTCACACCGGCATTGGCCGTGAAAACTCCGCCCCCGGATAGCGTGCTGCCGCTGGTGCCAAAGGTGAGGACGCCATTACAGACGAACGATTTACCACTCGCGCAGTTCAAGGTCGCATTGGTGACGGACACTGCGTTGGTTGTCACAGGGTTGGCAAAGTTCGCAATGCCTGACGTGCAGGTGACACTTGTCGGACTTGTATTACCATTAAAGTTGGCTGTGCCGCCGCTCACTGTCACGGCAGCGAGCGTGCCACTCGGGTCATTCATATTCACCACACCACCACCGATGATCGTGGCGGTCCCGACGCTGGAGTGCAGCAGTGTAATGGTGTTGGACGGACTGTAGTTCACCGAGCCAGCACCACTGATGAAAGTGTTGCTGTCGAAGCTATGGGCACCGCTGAACTGCAATGTCGCACCCGCTGCCGAGATGTTGAAAGCGCCGCCCACATGCGTACCACCACTGAAGAGTTGCACCAAACTGGCGGAGTTCACATTGACGATGCCCGTGTTGTTGAAAGGGACGGAAATGGTGAAGTTGTTGGTGCCGGTGGTGCGGTTGAAGGTGCCGCTGTTGTTGAACGCATTCGTGCCGCCGTTGCCGCTAATGTTAGAGTTATTAGTAGAGGTGACGTTGTAGATGCCCGCGTTGTTGAAGGTGTTCGTGTTACCTTGCATCAAGAGGCTGGTGTTGCTGGCATGGGTGGCGGTGGAGCCATTCGGATTATTGACGGTTGCACCATTAAGGATCGGACCACCAGTGATGGACATTCCGCCGTTGGCATTAAAATTACCACCGCCTTTGAGGGTGCCACCTTGGATGTCAAACAGCCCGCTTGCATTGAATGTTTTACCAGTGGCGCTACTCAAGCTGCCGTTGGTAATCGTCAGCGTGCTGGTGCTGATATTATTGGCAAAGTTCAATACGCCGCCGCCATTCACCGTCACGCTGGTAGGGTTGGCCGTGCCGTTGAAATTGGCCGTGCCCGCGCCATTCGATGTCACTGTTCCGATGCTGCCGACGCCATTATTGAAAGTTGTGGTTCCTGCACCAATGATGGTGGCCGTGTCGACACTGTAGTTCACCAGAGTCGCGGTGCCAGAGGTTGAGAAGTTCACGCTGCCTTGCCCTTGGATGGACGACGCGGAATCAAACGTGTGCGCCCCGTTGAATTGCAGCGTCGCACCGCTCACCACATTGAAGATGCCACCGGTGTGTGCGCCACCATACAGCAACTGCAGGGTGCCCGTTTTGGCGTTCACGGTGCCAGTGTTGTTCACAGTGAAGCTGATGGTGGTGAGTCCTGTGTTGGTCTGCTTGGTGATGATCCCTGAGTTGTTAAAAATATAGTTGGGAGCACCGCTGCCATTGCCGTAGAAACCACTCAGGGCATTCAGCAGCACGGTGCCCGCGTTGTTCACAGTGCCATTGCTGTAGAATTCCACGAGGTTGTTGCTTTGGGTAAAGATGGTGCCACTGGCGATGTTCAACACACTGTTGTAAAAGCGCCCGCCTGAAAACGCCACTCCGCCATTCGCATTTACAGTCACCTGCGCTCCCACGCTGTTGCGCCCGATGAACGCGCCCGAGTTCATCGTGAACAACCCGCCGCAGGTCAGCGAGTGCGGCGTGCCATTGTCCGCGATGGCGGCATTCTGGAGCAGTAATGTATTCGCCACACCCTCCACGTCCAGCGTGGGCGTGCCGGTGTTGATGACCACCCCCGTGTTCACATCAGGCACCCCGTTGGGTGACCAATTTCCCGCCACGTTCCAGTTGGCCGTCCCACCGACCCAGGTGGCGGCCTGCGTACGCGAGGGCAGGAGGAGGGCGAGGGCGAGGAGGATTAGAAAAAAGCAGGCTTTCATGGCGGAAATAAGAGGCTAATTGGAATCGAAACGAACTGCGAAGGGAGAAGTGGTTTTTGAAGAGTTACCGTAACCCGTGGAACCGTGGATGAATTCTGCGGAGATTCCTGGCTCATCCGCATTCGTCAAACCGGTGCTTCCCGTGACAGTGACGGCTTCTATTCCGAATGTGTTAGATGAGGAAGACGTACCCTTCCCGTATGTGTGAGCAACAAACCTTGCTGCTATACCCCCAAATGGCCCTAAACCGTGTGAACTTATCACAGTTCCCAAGGAATTGTATATTCCATAACCGCCGTTCGCGGCGATTCCATTACTTCCGACAATAACTCCACCATTTCCTTTCATCGCAGTATTAGTATCCGAAGTCGCCATCGAATAGCTAATAACTCCATTATAGTTTAATGAATCGAAGATACCCATGCCGCCTACAGATACGCCCTGGCAGCCGTTTATAACCTGACCACTAACTCCATATCCATCAACGCTGCTTCCAACTGAAGCAGTCACGAGCAAGCCCGCGGCCGCAGCACCAGAGTCGCTCACGGCCCGAACCGCGTTCAATGTCTCACCCCTTACCCCAGCACCACTGACTCCGGTTCCGTAGCTCCCATGCACGATTGTTGCATCAATCCCGTCACCCGTGCTTGCCCCACTGAGATCATTCACCCGCTTGCCATACGAGTTACTAACGACAGTTGCATGAACCCCGTCTCCTGAACCACCGCCGCCTTCGGCCCAGACGTTTTGCGCCACGCCAGCGGAGATGACATCGCTGTTGCCGCCGCCCGTGCCGTAAGAGTTCACGAGGCACTTCGCGATGATAGCGGTGCCGGTGGCGGAGGCATAGCAATTCTCAGCCACATCGGCGACGAGGCCCGCGTCCGGGGCGGTGGCCACGGAGCAGTCTTTGACAACGCGGCCAATGATTCCCGCGCCCTGCACTGAACAGTCTTTGATGACCGTGCCGATGATGCCCACGATGCCCACGTTTCCACCGGTGCCGCTGACCATGCAGCGTTCGATGTGGCTGTTGGTCTCCCGGCTGTAGATGGAGATTCCGACTTCGGTCACGTCGCTAACGGTCAGGTCCGACACGCGCACGTTGAGGGGGCGCTGGGCGAACGGTCCCGGAGAAACGTAACGAACTCCGCCCGCAAACCCTCCTCCGATATTGCCGTTGCGAATGATGATGTTTTTAACGGCTCCGAATGAAATTCCAGAACCCGCCGCCGCCGTCGCCATGATGTTGAACCCATTCAAATCCAGATTCACCCCGCTGGCGGCGATGACGATGCCATCGCCGCTGGCCACCGTGATGTTTCCCGTGAGGTAATAGGCACCACTTTGATTGAGGGTCACGCTGCTGGTGCCGCCAGCGATCGCCGTGCGCGGCTCGATCTGGTGCAGCGTCTTCATCGTCGCCTGCGGTGTGCCGCCTGCGGTGTGCGCATTGACCGGGCCGATGCTGGGATCAGCGCCCGGAGGCGGCGTGAGCGGGCCTTGGGCGAGGGTGCTGCCAGTAAGGGCAGCGATGACGAGGAGGATTGGTGTTTTCATGATGGAAATGAGCGGATGGATGAGTGTCTGATCTCAGTGTAGGAAAGCCTTCTGCGAGGCAAAATAGAGGGAGCTGCCATCGACGTAAGCCACTCCGACACGACCTGCGGAGTCGAAGGCGATTTTGGGCCTGTTTGTATAGAGACCGCCAGATGTGGACTTGACCGTAGTTAGCGACCCCGTGGCGATACAATACCTCACGCCATTTGCGTCCCAGATTGCGAATGACGGACGACCGAGACCATCTAACGCGGCTTGCACACCATAAACATTGAAACGGGGCGCAATCACATCGGATGCAGTGGACGGGTCTTTGTAAAACGCCTGCCCGTCCTGGGAAAAGTAGCTGCACCTTGAATTGTAACTCTCGTCATAGAGCAATGCCAAATCGTGAAAACCAATGGGATTGTCGTCGGCTACCTGAGTGACAGGCCAGCCGCTTGCGCTTCGTTGGGCATAATAAAGTATTTGTCTTGCCGCAATGTTTGGCTGCGGAATATCGCTATTATAATTAAACAATATGCCTTCGCGGCCATCTCTGCCAACGGAGATAGAGACCGCTTCGAAACTCTGGTATCCATAGCTTGGCAAAGCTGCAGATGGCGCGCAATGGACGGTTCCCACTTGCCAGTTTCCTACCTCGAACCTCGCGCAACGCACTTCGTTCCGCGTGAGATCAAAGTAGCCAATCGACGGGACACCCTGCTGCGAAAAAGCCAAGCAGCATCCTTTGCCCACATCCCCGACACTTTCGACGATGCTGATCGCCCATGTTGTTCCGGTGTAGGCGGCATACTTGAGGTCGCCGTTGGTGGCGTCATAGTAAGCGATGGAAGGCTGGCCCGTGGTGGGCGAATATTTGAGCGAGCAAAACGCCCCCACGTCCACCGCTCCAGCAGGCTCCACCTCGGTGATCTGCCATTGGGTGCCGACGAGTTTGGCGAAATGAAGATTGCCTCCGTGAAAGGCCACCGTGGGCGTGCCATCCGGCGCAAAGGCCAGTGATGGCGCATCGATACCGCTCGGCAAATTAGATTGGATCGTGCTGATTTGCCAGGGAAAGCTCAAACCATTGGCGGCTCCGATGGCTTCAATGAGCAAGGACTGCTGATTGAGCGTTTGTTGCTGGGATGCGACGGTCGCCTGCAGGGTTGTATTCTGAGTCTCCAGCCCGCCGATCTTGTCCCAGATTTGCTGGAGAGATTTCATCGTCGGCCCCGGCGGGCCGGACGGCGTGAGCGGGCCTTGGGCGTGAAGGCTCACGGTGAGTGAGAAGAGAGTGAGAAATGAGGATTTCATGAAATTGGAGCGGGATATGCGTTGTTACGGCAGTCGATGGATGGCGCGTGGGAAGAGTCCACCATTTTGGTACACGCCATGCGTTTGCCGCGATTACCGGAAATTTTCCAATGGCTGTGGAATCTTGAGCCACCATGAGCGGCATGTTCAGAAATGAGACTGCGAATCAGCAATGCCTTGGCCTCAAACGCGTCTTTTCCTGCACGCCTCGTCGCGATAAAATCTTTGTTAGGGGTCCATCACGTCGGTCGTTAGCCTGAGCCGTATGGACTTCGCTGCGGTCTTGACACCATCGGCACAAATCATGCAGAAATGAATACGCAATGGCGAATTTTCCCTCCAACCTCTGGCCTGAGGCATCGCCCCGGTTCTGCACGACCCAGTGGACGATCGTGCTGCAGGCGGGATGTGATGGGCCCAAGCGGGATGAGGCGATGGAGCATTTTTGCCGCACCTATTGGTATCCGGTCTATGCCTTCACTCGCAGGCGGGGCAACCAGGCAGAGGATGCGCGTGATCTGACGCAGGGATTTTTTGCGAAATTGTTGGAAAAGGATTGGCTTGCCGGAGTGGAGCGGGCGGACGCGCGGTTCAGCACGCTGCTGCTAACAGTTTTAAAAAACTACTTGGTCACCCGGCACAAGTACGACACGGCGCAGAAGCGTGGCGGCAGACATGAGCTGGTGTCCTTCGACCTAGCGCAGGCGGAGGCTTGGTTTGGAGCGGAGCCGGCAACGGATGAATCGCCGGACCGGATCTTCGAACGGCGCTGGGCGCTGGCGGTACTGGATGGTGCATTGCAGCGGCTGCGGGCGGAATGTGAGGCCACTGGCAAGTGGCGGCATTTTACCGAACTCAGTCCATTTCTCTCACGCGAGGCCGCAACGGGGGAATACGCCGCTTGTGGTAAAATGCTTGGTTTGTCCGAGCGGACGGTGGCGGTGGCGGTGTTCCGGCTGCGCCAGCAATATCGGGCAATGGTTCGGGAAGAGGTCGCTGCGGGACTGCTTGATCCCTTGCAGTTGGATGAGGAAATGCGGCATTTGGCGGAGGTGTTGTAATCGCGGACTTTGTTTGTCGAGTAACCCACTATGTCAGTCACTCCCGTTCATTGTGCCGTTTGTGCCACACCGCTGCCGCCGGGTGGCGTGATCGGCCATTGCCCGAAGTGTTTGATAGAAATCACGCTGACAGTGCCCATCGATAGCGCAGGCGACGGGACGGCGGCGTGGAGTTCTTTGGGTGGCTGCGAATTGTTCGAGGAAATCGGGCGCGGCGGAATGGGAGTGGTTTACCGGGCAAGGCAGGTGGTCCTGAACCGCACGGTGGCGGTGAAAGTGCTGTTGCGGGCGGCGTTTGTGAGTGAAATCGAGCGTCTGCGTTTCCAGCGCGAGGCCGAGGCCGCGGCGCGGTTGCAACACCCAGGCATCGTCGCAATCCACGATATTGGCGAGGCGGACGGCGTGCCGTGGTTCAGCATGGAATATGTCGCTGGTAGGAATTTGGATGAGTTGGCGCGGGAGCATCCGATGCCTGCTTCCGAAGCGGCCGTATGCTTATTAGAAATCGCGAGGGCCGTGCGGCACGCCCATGAGCACCGGGTGCTGCACCGGGATTTGAAGCCCTCTAACATCATCATCGACCACGAAGGCCGTCCCCACATCACTGACTTCGGCATCGCCCGGCAAAGGGATGGCGACACCAACTCGGGCGCGACGGCCCTCACCCGGACCGGCCAGACGCTTGGCTCACCGGGCTATGCCGCGCCGGAGCAAGTATTTGGTGGCAGTTCAGACGCGCGCACCGATGTCTATGGTCTTGGTGCCATACTCTATCATCTTCTAACTGCCCGCCCGCCGTTTCAGGGACCGACGCTGGATGCGATTCTCATCCAACTTCGCGAAGCCGAGCCGCTGCCACCGCAGCGCCTGAATCCGACGGTGCCCCGCGATTTGGAAACGATCTGTCTCAAATGTTTGCGAAAATCTCCAGATGCCCGCTATGCCACCGCGGCTGAGGTGGCGGAGGATTTGGCGAGATTTCTTGATGGCAGGACGATCATCGCCCGTCCGATCGGCCTTACGGGTCAGGCATGGCGTTGGTGCAGACGCAGACCGGGAGCCGCAGTTCTACTCGCATCGCTGGCCCTGCTGAGTGTCGCCATGGTTTTGGGGTCACTGCGGTTTGCGAAGCGGGAGGCAGATCAAGAACATGCCAATGTGCTGTTAGCACGCGCCCGCTCATGGCGCACCGAGCACGCCGCCGGATCGCGGACGCTGGCACTGAAGGCGCTCGCCGATGCATGGACCATCCGGCCAACACCGGAGTTGCGCAATGAAACCATCGCCTGCCTGGCACTGCCGGAACTCACAACCGGGCGTGTGCTCAGTGCCGGAGATCCTGCCGCGAGGATGCCCGATCTAACCGCCAGTATGGATGGAATCCGTCTTGCGCAAATGGATGGCGACACCGTGGTCGTTAAGGATCGGAGCAGCGGCAGCATCATCGCCCGCCTCGCTGACCAACTGCCAGGTTCGCTTCTAAAACTGGACGAAACTGGCGACCGCATCGCCATCGTCGCCCCCCATGGCACGGAGCTGGAAGTGAGATCCGTGCATGATGGCAGCCTACTTTTCACCTGCACGCACCCCGAGCCAATCCACAGCATCGACTGGTCGGGAGAACTGATTGCCAGTGGCTGCGAGGATCGGTTCATTTACATCTGGGATGATGTCGGCCGGCTATGCCATCGGCTCAGCGGGCATGAGGATCGGCATGTGGTGGTGCGTTTCCGACCGCATGGCCAGGAGTTGTGCAGCACGGCGGCGGATGCCGTGATCCATCTTTGGCATGCCGCACGCGGAGAGGAAATTTTACACCAAGAGTTGAGCACTGAAAAGGTCGGGCAGCTATGGTGGGCAGCGGATGGTAGCGCCTTTTTCACCCGCGCGGACGGAGCCACCGAAACCCAGGAATTCCGACTCGATTGGCCGCGCGGATTTCACCTGTTAGCGCCGTCTCAGGACGAGCCGCACTCGGAAAATCTCATCACTTTTGATCTTAGCCCGGATGGCACACTTGCCGCCACCTCAGATGCACGGGTCAACCGCGTGTGGGATTTTAGACAATCAAAACTCGCCGCCATTTTCCCCAAAGGCCGGAAGGAATGGGTGGTGACGAAATTTTCTCCCGATGGCAAAACACTCTGGCTCAGTGGCTGGGACAATGGCTGCATCAGCCGCAGTGTGACGCGTAATGACCGGGGAAAAGTGACTTTTGGCCAGCCTAGCGAGCCATTGTTCGGCGCTGGCAATCTCATCCAAGACATTAGCAGTGATGGCTCCATGCTGGTTCTCAGCAACAACAACGACGGCTACTTTACGGTCTGTTGGCCAGCCACAGGACAACAAATGAAACTAGCCCAAGCAGACGTTCTCAGTGCCGCATTCTCTCCCGATGCCCGCTGGCTCGTCACCACCAGCTACACCCAACTCGGCGCGAACATCTGGTCGCTGCCAGACGGCAAACTCGTCCGCACCATCACCACTCCCGCCATGGTCACCGCCCCCCGTTTTAGCCATGATCAGAAAACTCTGTTGCTGCGAATGGGCAATTCCGCCGTTCGCTACCACACGGCAGACTGGACACCTGATCCGACGTTTCCAACAGATCTCAATCTTCACGGTGCCATCTGGAGTGCCGATGGAAAAACACTTGCCTGCCATGACAATCAATCACTCCGCCTGCTTCGCGCAGATACTTTTGCCGAAATCGCCCGACTCACCATCCCCGCCTACGCGGGCTGGCTTGGCGAGGTGCAGTGTGCCTTCAGCGCAGACGGCACCAAGCTGGTCATGCACACCGCACTCGGCACCGTGCTGCGCTGGGACTTGACCGAACTGCGCCAGGAATTGCGCGAACGCGGAATGGACTGGTGATGGAAATTCGCGGGGCAATCAAGCCAAGGGGAGCACACGCGCCCCTCAACAGGGGTCAGCCAACAGCAACAGGGGTCAGTAGTATCAGATCGAAACAAGGTGTTTTTTTGATTATTTTTTAAGGCTGGATTTGGGCGTGAAGGTACTTGCCAGATCGGGAGCTTCGATTTGGCCGGGCTGGTTCTAGACCTCTTGGAATGTTAGCCTTCGGG
>JANXMQ010000255.1 GCA_025354565.1 Akkermansiaceae bacterium | reverse complement strand
GATTCAAGATGATGGGTTTGATCCGGCAGTAGCAAAAGAGGTTTAACGAAACGGGCCATGATTTCATCATAGCATATACTATGCCGAATGCACATTTACTTACAAAACGCTGCACTAGCAACGCCATTGCACGAAAATTTCCCGAATTTGCTTCGAGTTCGCATGCACAAAACATGTCTTTCGTAACCCTTTGTCGCTGCACATCTAAAGTTAGACAACTGCATATGATAGACTCCAGTTCAAGCAGAAGAATCGAACTGCTTTTACCCCGGCTAAGGAACCTGTCATTGAGTTCCAGCTCAACGGCTCTCTTCGCCGGAGAGGCAGGATTCCTGAACTCATTCGATATAGTCGGCAGATCACGCATTAACCCACCAGTAGGTAAAGATGGTTTTGGGTTCGGTGGCTTTACAGGAATTTTAACGATTCCGACGTCTACTGGAGACATTTGTGTTTCGTTAGGTTTTATTATGGCAATGCCGCGAGAATCCTTCAGCTCGGTGGTAAAAGATTTACGGCTCTTGCTACCAGCTAGGGCGGCACCAAGTGCAATTGCATATTCGGCATCGTTCGAGATAAACACCCGATCCTCACCGACCACTTCTTCCAGTGCCTCCTTCATCCCCACTAACTTGGATCCCCCGCCAGCCAGTATTACCGGAGTGTCCGTCCGTCCCGTTACTTCCCGGAAATCATTGAGGAATCGCGACGCCTCCGCGCAGGTTTTCGCCACCAAACTCTGGACCGCCAACTCCACGGAATTCCGCGGAATACTCCGGGTTCGTCCCGCGAGGTTGATCGTGAAAACGTCCCGATCCATCTTGGGCATCCGCTCCTTCACCTGCCGGAGTTTCATCAACAGTGCGCCAGCTTCCTCGTCAGTACAACCACCGTCCTTGGCGATCACCCGGGGCAAGTCTTCATCGACATCGTTGCCTCCCGTCGCGAAACCGCTGGGAGGAAGATCGGGGATAACCTCGTATGTGCTTCCGCAGAGTTTCAATGCTGCCAAATCGGTTGTGGTGTAGGACGGAAAGTTCCGAAGTTGGGGTTAGCTAATGGCACCTTGTGCATGCCGAGTTGGAGCAGGAGTCCGGCACGTCTCACCGATCTCATTGGATTCCGAGACATCGAACCCAGGAACAGTGATGCCGTGCGCCCTCGCCACCGCCATGGGGTGAAATCGGACGATCCTTCCGCAGCGGAGTGCCGTGGGAATTGTGCCGGCTTCGCCCCAATACAAAACCGTTCGAGCGGTGACATTGAGCGCGGCTCCGATCTGGTCGGCAGTGGCCAGCGCGGGCAACGTCACCCATCCCTTGGCACCCACTGGTGCCGGGGAGAATGATATAGAGGCGCTTCCGCGGCGGGACATACCGCCGAACTCCCCCAATTTTCCTCACGCACAAGAGAATAATTTTCTCAAGTCGTTCTCTTTAAGTGCATTAGCAAATGGCCATTGAATTTCATTTGAATGAAGCATGCGGCGAATTTCCGACCTAGTTGACCCTGGCTTGAATCAGTTTACAAGAGTGCTCCGTGCGTTTTGAAAGGTGGCTGAAGGTGCGCTCCTATTTCCTAACAGAGCCAAATTTTTTATGGGGCGCGCCTTTTGAGGCAACGGGCTTCTTCGAAATCGCTGATTGACCACCCGAAGGAACGGGCGCTTTCATAGACTAGCACTATGTCCCGAAAGCGCACATCCCCGTCCCCCGCTGACAGCGTTCAGGGTACACCCATCGAGTCCGATGTTCCGGCCACCACCAGTGAATCGGCCAAATCCAAAAGCAGGAAGCGATTAAGGTAGGAACGTCAGTTGCCTGACGTCCCCCTCGCAGATCCCGGCGTGCGGAATTACCGCACCGGGCTCCTCAGGAATGCGCGCAAGTGGAACTTCGATCATGATTGGACTCTGATGGGTTGGACATGGACTACTTCTTGATTCTGGTTTTGTCCAGAACGATACGGTATTGGCGTCTCGATGATCCGTGGCGTCGGCATCTTCCAGCGCTCCCAGGCCTCCGCAAATCCGGTCCACCTGAAACTTTTGCGCTGGCTGCGCCGATTGAGCCACTTGTAAACCAACCTCTTCGCGTGATGCACGAAGGAACTGATTTGATCCGCGTTGCCGATGACACCATAGTAATTCAAGTGGCCTAGCAGCTTGCGCTTAAGAGTGGCTATCAGTAAGAGAAGCGGTGTGCTTCTTGCTTTCTTCAACCATTCCTTCAGCGCTGCTAGAGCCGCTCGGAACTTTTTGGCGTTGGTTCTACGTTTCACGACCCGGTGATACGGATTGCGACGGGTCTTCCCCCAATAAAAGTCGAAGCCTAGGAAGGTAAACTTCCCGCTTTCTTCCACTTCCCATCGGTTGAATTTTACCATCGCACTCTTTTCCTCGGCGAGTTCGAGTCCGAACTTCGCCAAGCGCCCGGACAGTTCACGCAGATAGGACTCGGCATCATCTTTTCTTTCGAAACATACAATGCTGTCATCCGCGTATCTCCTGAATAGGACACGTCCCTTGCTTTCCTTGGCAATCACTTTCTTGATCCACTGATCTTGGACGTAGTGCAGATAGATGTTTCCTAACAATGGCGATATCACTCCACCTTGCGGTGTGCCTTCTTCGGAAGGCGACCAATGTTGCAACTCTTCCATCACTCCGGCTTTGAGCCATTTGCGGATAATACGGATCAGGCTTCTGTCGGCAATGCGTTCCTCTAGCATTTTTACTAGCCAGTCGTGATTGATATGATCAAAGAACCCTTTGATGTCCGCCTCGACGACCCATCGGCATGTCCCGTCGTAGAGCGCCTCCCCCAGTTCTTGGGTGGCTTTACGCGCACTACGGCCGGGGCGATAACCAATACTTTCGTCGGCGAAGTCGTTTTCCCAAATCGGTTCGAGAATCATTTTCACGGCTTGCTGCACGATTTTGTCTTCCATTACGGGAATCCCTAACGGTCGCAATTTCTTGCTTCCCGCTTTGGTGATCCAGCGGCGCTTGACGGGTTGGGCACGGTAACTCCCATCCTTCAAGCGCGATTCCAATGCCAGCAGGTTTTCGTCGAGATTTTCCGCATACTCGCTATGTGTTACACCGTCGATTCCCGGTGCAGCTTTGCGTTTGAGCGTGCGGAACGCCTCACCGAGCATCTGCCGGTCGAGTAGGCGGGCGAGGCTCCGAAAACGATGTTTCGGGTCCTTTTCCGCTTTGGTTCCCAGTGCGGACAGGGTGCGTGACACGCTTTTATTGAGGATATTCGTTCCCCTCGCGTGTGTGCTTTGTCCGCTTTGCATTCCTGCCTGATCCTTCGCCGTGTGATCGGTGTTACCGTCTCTGACTAGTATTGACAGGTCTGATTCCTGTGCTCCCTTGGCGTTTCCTTCTTGGGGTTGGAATACGTTAATCCGCTGAAGGTATATCTCTTCTAACGGCGGGGGAGCCAGGCGTCCCGTGTTCAAGGCGCTGCCCTCCTCAGGACAGTCGTCTGTTCGCTTCTCTTTGCACATGCCACGGTCTTGTGACGACCCCGGTGGAACCTTGGACACTTGCCATTCCCCTTTCGAGGACGCGTCTTTTGGTGCTGGATTCTCCATAACGTTAGTGAATCTCCTTCCACACGACTCTTTTACGAGGCTATATCAACCTTCAGATGTTTGCGAAACACCCTGTGGCCTATGCAATTCCCTGTGTACGCTTCAATCATGCTGTTTCCCCACCCGTTGGCCTCGGCCTTCAGGAGTATAATTGGTAACGCGGTTTCCTCCGCGGATTTTGATGGGTTAGCTAACATAACTGCAACACTCGGTAGTTTCTACTGGCTAGGTTTTGAAACAACAGGTCTTTCACCTGATAAGAAGCGCCTTGCTTAGCACGGCGCACA
>JANXMQ010000248.1 GCA_025354565.1 Akkermansiaceae bacterium | reverse complement strand
CAGCGGAACAGCTTGCCCTGCAATCCGAGGATCTATCGGAATTCGCCAAGGCCAACGAGCAAGTGATCCAGAACATCAACAATCTGCTACACTACCTCGCCACTTCAAAATTCCAAAGCCGATACCGCAAGCTGGCCATCACCGCGCTGGAAGATGCGCAGAACTGGCTGCGGCGTGAAAATGGTGATAAGCCCGAGCCCCCGACCCCATGAGCGATCCACTGACAACTCCCAAGCTGATGGCTGGCGTGGTTTCCCGTTTGCGCGAGGTCTTCGCGACCTCGCTGGACACGGCGGGTCTGCGTGAGTTAGGCATGGATGTGCTGGATCGCTCGGTGTTTTCCGCACGGGCCGTGAATGTCATCTACGCCTCAAAGATCAAGGAAGTGGTCGATGCCCTCGCCGCTGGGGAAACGGATTTCGCCACCGCCCGCTGGATACTCCGAAAAACCCTCAACGAGCTGGGCTACACCCCGGAAGGCGGATTTCCTGACACCCCTCCGGGCGAGGTGCCACCTGCTCTAGCAGGAACGCTGCAAGACCTCAGCAGCACGCGGCGACTGGAATTGATTTTGACAACCCAGCGCGACATCGCTCGTGGCAAAGGACAGCAACTGCGTGGACACGAACGAGCCCGTTTGTTCCCAGCCTGGGAACTGGTGCGCGTGAAAAGCGTGCGAGTGCCGCGCGATTGGCCAAGCCGCTGGGTGATCGCGGGCGGCACGTTTTACGACCAGCGCATGATCGCGCTCAAGGGTGATCCGGTCTGGGGCGAGCTGGGAAGCTACGGCAATTTCCAAGACGCGCTCGGCGTGGATTATCCACCGTTCGCGTTCAACTCCGGAATGGGCTGGCGCGAGGTTTCCCAGGCGAATGTCGGCAGGTTGAAAATCACCGGCCCGAATGGCGAATCACCCGATGAATGGCTGGCATCACAACCGGTGACTCTATCAGGCAAGATGCCGCCCCCGCTCATCGACGTGAACGAGACCGATCCTAAATTGCTCGACGCCCTCAGCAAGATCCACGGCGTGACCGTGGTGGACGGCAAAATGATGCAGCCGGAAGACAAGGCCCGCGTGCTGGCGGACATCGAACAACGCCGCATCGAACGCGAAGCCCGCCGGGCCGAACGGCTCAAGCAGTCGATTGCAAAAAGGATCGAGGAATACAACGCCCGATGAGCCTCCAAGTCACCATTACCATCTCGGATCAAATCTCCGCCGGTCTGGCAGCGATGGCGCAGACGCTGGAAGATAAAACGCCATTGAACCAAAAACTCGCGAGCGATGGTGAGGCGTTTTTGAAATCACGCGGCGCGGTGACGGCGGCCCAAGAACACCGCACCGCCAACACCCTGGGAGCTACTCCCACGGGGCATCTTGATGCCGCTTATCGCGGAATCGAGGGTGTCGCGAACAATGAAGCGGCCTTGCTTATCATCCCCGGAGCCACCCGGTTGCGGGCGGCCTTCGGCTCTTATGTGCTGACGCCGAAAAACGGCTCGAATTTTCTAACTATTCCGGTAAGCCGCGATGCTTATGGCAAGCGGGCCAGAGAAATCCCTGGGCTTTTTCCCGTGCGCGTCGGACCCCAGAAAACCCTAACGCTTTCCCGCCGGGCGGGTTCTGGCTTGGAGGTCATGTATGTCCTTGTGGCCTCCGCGACCATCCCCGAGGACCGGAGTTTGATCCCGTTCGATGATTTGGAAAAAGAGTGCATTGATTCCGCCGAGGAATACTTGGACGCAGCGAGGGAAAGGAGTTTCGCATGAACGGCGATCTGTTGGAAATCCTGCAAGCGGACATCACCGCGATCCTCCGCGCCACACCGGCGTTGGCAGATGCGAACATACTCGCGGACAATCAGGGAAATCTGGAAGCCGCCGTGCTGGAGGCGCTCAAAACGGCCAGCGCTGAGAATTTTAAAATGGGGCTGGCGCTCACCGTGATGCTGCCGGAACTGACCAAGGCGGAAAAGAATCTCCCCGGCCCGATCGTGCAGGTGACTTGCGAGGTCCAAGTGATCGAACAAGTGGTGCTTAATCGCGGCACGAATGGCACGCACAAACGCTCATCCCAGGCCGCGCTTGCGGCGCTCAAGGCGTTGCACCTGCAAAGCGTGGGTGGACATTTGCTGTATGCGGAAAATGATCCGGTCAAGCCGGTGCCCGTGAAGCTGGGCTTTGTGTCGCACGTCGTCACCGTCTGCGCCTATGGGGTGGGGAACTTCGGCCCTGGCAAGCCTGCGGGCGTGCAGCCGAGTATGACGGGAGACGGGATGCAGCTCACCTGCGACACCCCTGCAACGCAAATTTTTTACACCACGGACGGCCGCTATCCCGCGCCTGGGACCATGCTTTACTCGGCACCGGTGCCGTATCTGCCGGTGGGCACCGTGATCCGCGCCGCCGCCTATGCCGAGCACATGAATCCCGGCGATGTGACCGAATTCAAAATCTCCGCTTAATAATTATCTAACCAACCAAGACCATGCCAACCATCAATCGCACCAATATCATCGCCGGACCGGCGCTCGTCCAATTCGGCGGGCAATCGTTTTGGAGTAAAGGCGACATCACCATGAAGCCCGTCATGAAAACTTTCGAGCCGCCGACATCCGGCTTCGGCGCGCTCGGCAAACGCTACACGGATCGCCGGTTAGAAGTATCCTTTGAACCATGCGGCCAATACTCGGATGCACTCGCCGCCGTGCTGTGGCCCTACGCCGCCATGCCAATCGGCACGTCCATTTTTGGCAGCGCCGACACACCGCTGGTCATCTGGGGCCGGGATGGCCGCAAGGAAACGATAGTGAATGCGGCAATCACCAAGATGCCTAACATTTCCAGCGCGGTGAACAAGACGATGACCAGCTCCATCACCTTCACCGGTCTGCTCGCAAAGGATAAGGCTCCGGGCGACTCGGAGGCTTACACGAAGTCTGAATCCGCCGCCTATCCGGGCGACTCCGGATTCAATCCGGCACAGATTTTCACGCTCACCACACCAGGCGTGTGGGGAAGTTCCCCATGGGATGTGATCCGCAGCGAGACCGGCTGGGAGGTGGATTTCTCGCTGAAATTCTCGGAGCACGCGGTCGATGGCCTTGGGACCATGGACATGCGGTTGCAGGATCTCATGGTGACGCTCAAGGGGACGCCGGTGGGGTTCAGCGTCTCGGACATCATCACGGCGCTGGAGCAGGATACGGCCTTCGGGCTGGTGCGTGCCGGGACGGATTTTGTGATCAATCCCGGCGTCACTGGCGCACCGATCTTCACCCTCACAAACGCCACCATGACCGAGGCCGATGGCTTCACCTACGGCACCCAGAAAAACCGGGTGGGGAACTGCACATGGGCGGCAAACCGTTCCTTCACAGATGGCGCGGCTAACCCATTGTTCTCCATCATCGCTTTTGACTAATGCGAATCGGCTTACAACTCTCCGCTGTTTCTATGCACTGGCTCGCTGGCGATCCCGGCGTGCAGGAGAATCAATTCACTTCGGCCTCGGAGTTGGAAATCAGCGGAGAGACAGTGACCGAGTCGATTCTGTT